>CAYTVK010000023.1:0-16413 GCA_964441725.1 uncultured Candidatus Bathyarchaeia archaeon
ACTCACGTACCCCTTTTGCTCATGTCATAGAATTTAAGGCGTTCTGTCAGAGCGGGAATTTTCTATATATTCTAAGAATCTTATCTATGAGTCTTATAAACATGGACAGCTATCATCATCTATTCTGGTGAAGATGTTGGTCAAACAGATCTGGATATCGAGAGACTTCGCCGCCTGCAGTGGCTGTAGGCGTTGCGAACTTGCATGTAGCATGCATCATGAGGGCTGGATGTGGCCCGAGGCGAGCAGGGTGCGGGTGTTTATGCCTTTTCCCGGCTTGGAGGTGCCTCATCTCTGCGCCCAGTGTCAGGACTATCCCTGTATCAACGCATGTAAGTTTGATGCGTTGAGCAAAGATGAGAACACTGGAGCAGTTATCGTGGACAGGGAGGCCTGCACGAGCTGTGGTTTATGCATCAGGGCTTGTCCCGGTACGGTGCCTTATCTGCATCCCAAGGATAACAAGGCTACCATCTGCGACCTATGCGGTGGTGAGCCAAAATGTGTTGAGGTTTGCACAGAGGCAGGGTACAATGCATTAACCATCGTTAACGAGGGGCCTAGCATTCACAGGAAGCTATACAGCAGAGATCCTGTGGAGACAGCAAAGGATCTAGCGGTGAAGCTATTCGGTGAGAAGGGGGAGGAGGTAATAGAATGACCCCCGGTGGATACGCTGGCAAATGGCTTGAGGTAGACCTCACCAAGGACAAGATCAATGAAGTAGTGTACAGCGACGAGACTCTGCGCCAGTACTTCGGCGGCAGAGGTTTAGCCGCCAAAGTTCTCTGGGATAAGTTAGGTGAGAAGTGGTCTGAGTTGGACCCGTTGTCTCCTGAGGCGCTCCTCACTGTTTTTACCGGCCCCATGACTGGGATCTACCCCGGTTCTAGGATATGTGTTAGCGGTAAGAGCCCTGTGAGCATGGGGACTGTAGGCAGTACTGCTGCCACTGAGCTTGCTAATGAGATGAGGCAGGCTGGTTATGATGGCGTTACCTTCGTTGGAAAATCTGACAAGCCCGTCTACTTGATGATCACGGATGATGGCGCTGAGCTATGTGACGCAAGCCACCTCTGGGGATTGGATGGCGAAGAGACTCTAATCAAGCTAAACAAGGAGGTAACCGATGAGCTGCGTAAACGCAAACCAGCTGTGGGTCTCTGGAAAGAGCCCGGCATGATCTACATCGGACCCGCTGGTGAGAATCTTGTCAGGAACTCGGCTGTTATGGCGAAGATATGCCACGCATGTGGCTACGGCGGCTACGGTAGCCTGATGGGCAGTAAGAACCTGAAGGCTGTGGTTGCTAAAGGTAGGGGCAGTCTGCCCAAGGTTGATGCCCCTGAGGCCGCTAAGCTGCTTTGGAGGCGTACTCATGAGATACTTATCAGTAACACGGGGATGAGGCGTAAGGGCACTGGGTTCCTTGGTTATAGTGTGGGTGCTGAGAATAGCAGTGAGCCTATCCGTAATTGGCAGGAGGAGTGGCATGATATGAAGAGCTACGGTGGCCCCATGTATGAGACTCGTTTCTGGGTTAAGAAGAAGTGGGCTGACTTTAACTGCACAACTAACTGTATGAAGGTTAGCTGCATCAAGAGCGGTAAGTGGAAGGGGGATATCACGGATATGCCTGACTATGAGCTGCAGGCTTACTGTGGTACAAATTTCGGTATATTTGACCCTGCTGCGAATATTCACTTGAGCGCTTTGGTTGATAAGCTGGGGCACAGCGGCATCAACGGCCCTAACACGGTTGCCTTCGCAGTGGAGCTGCATCAAAGGGGTATCTTAACAGATGAGGACTTTGGGTTTAGGCCTGAGTGGGGTAACGCTGACCACTTTGATAAGATTCTCAGGATGATGGCGGTCCGGGAGGGCATCGGTGATGTCTTGGCTGAGGGCACCTACATGGCTGCTCACAAGATAGCCGAGATGAAGGGCTTGAAGCCTGAGGAGCTGCTGAAGTACGCTGTTCACGTGAAGGGAATCGAGATAGGGGCTCATGGAACACGCAGTGATAAAGATTACACCCATGATATCAGCTACGCCGCGAGTGTTCAGGGCGGTGACCACACCAGCACAACAAGCGATGGCTACAGTGATATGAGTGGCGCCGTCTTCACGGACTCGGCTGTCTTTTGTGACTTTACATATGATGGGGTGCCTCAGGAGCTTGTGTTTGACTTCGCCAAGGCCATCACTGGCTTTGATATTAATCTGCATCAGTGGAGGAGTGAGACTGGTCCGAGGATCGTGACGTTGCAGAAGGCGCTGCTGCTTATGGGTGGACCGGGGGTGAGCTGGACTCCTATCAAGGATGATGATAATCCTCCGAGGTTTTATGAGCCGCTGCCCAGTGGTCCCTACAAGGGTAAGACCACTGATAAGAAGCTGGTTGATATGAAGCTGCAGGCGTACTTCGACACTCTTGGATGGGATAACAGGGGTATTCCGACGAAGGAGACCCTGAAGAAGCTGGACTTGGGTTTCCTTGAGCGGAGTATGGCGAAGCTCAGGTAATCTGAGCCAATCCCTTTTTTATTATTTGATTTAATAGGGCGTTGATTTGAGGAATTTTGTTATTCGTTTGGTACCATAAATGATAGATATTCTCTGTGACGCCTATCCTGTAATTTGAGGCTTTAGGGTTGAACTGGGGTAAGGATTTACCGGAAATAGCGGAGACGCTGGGCGCTGACATGGTGCTCATCAATGGGAAGATAATCACGGTTGACGCAGAGGACTCCACCGCTGAGGCTGTGGCTGTGAAGTATGGCAGGATAGCCAAGGTAGGCTCCAACGAGGAGGTGAAGAAGCTCATCACTCCCGAGACAGAAGTCATTGATCTCGATGGAAAATGTGTTACGCCAGGTTTCATCACGACTCATGAGCATTTTCTACGTTATGGGTACAACGCGGTGAGCGGCATCGATCTCTGGTACCCTCGGATGATGTCCATTGAGGATATCAAGGCGGCTGTGGCTGCGAAGGCGGCTGAGACTCCTAAGGGGGAGTGGATTTTTGGGTGGGGCTGGGATGAGAACCTGCTTGATGAGCAGCGATATCCCAACAGGTTTGATCTTGATGAGGCTGCCCCGGATAACCCTGTGTATCTGGGCAGGGTTTACCAGATGGTGGCTGCTAACAGTCTTGCGTTGAAGATCGCTGGGGTGACGAGGGATTCTCCTGAGCCCGAGTATGGTAAGATATTCAGGGATGAGTATGGTGAGCCTATAGGTGTTTTCCACACCATTCTGCCATCGGCGAATCCATTCAGAGACATACTGCCTGTGGCAACTACGGAGCTAAAGGAGGAAGCCATCAAGAAGGCGTGCCACGACTACAATAGTGAGGGCATGACCATGGTAATTGATGCTACCGTTGGCGCCGTTGAGCCAAATGACTTGGTTGCATACGAGAATGTACGGATGAAGAATGAGCTTACCATGAGGGTTTATGCTTTGTATGGCTTCGTGCGTACCGTGGAACAGGCGAAGGATGTCGTGGCTAGGTTCGCCACCTACGGGGATGACATGTACAAGCTGGGTGGGATAAAGCTCAGCCTTGATGGTGGAGTGGTGCCTAAGACTGGTTTCTTCTACGAGCCATATGTGGGTGACCCCGATAATTATGGTAGGACCAAGTGGACCAAGGAGGATTTGATGGAGGCTGTGGAGATTCTGCACAGAGCTGGTTGGCAGTGTTGCACTCATACCATTGGCGATAGGGCTATTGACTGGGTGCTGGACTGCTACGAGAACGCTATGACCAAGTATCCCCGACCTGATCCGAGGCACCAGATCATACACATCTACTACCCCACGAAGGAAGCCATTGATCGGGTGAAGCGCCTTGGAGTTATGGCGAACGTGCAGACCCCCTTCATCTATTTTGAGGGTGACACCTACGTCAAGTACCTCGGGAAAGAGCGGGGTGAGTGCGTGAAGCCGCTCAAGAGCTTCGTGGAGAAGGGTATTCCTATCGGTAACAGTCATGATTACCCGTCTGGACCCATCCCCGCCAGCATCGGGTTGTGGGCTGCGGTGGCTAGGGAGACCTTCAGCGGAAAGGTGATCTGCCCAGAGGAGCGGTTGACTGTGCAGGAGGCGTTGCGGACTTATACTATTTGGGCTGCTGAGCATGTCTTCATGGAGGATAGGATTGGCTCACTTGAGGCGGGTAAGTACGCGGATATGGTGGTGTGGGACCGAGACCTCTACAAGGTACCAACAAAGGAGCTGCGCGAGATCAAAGCGTTGAAAACATTCGTCAACGGCAAAACAGTCTACGAAGTCTAATACTCGTCTATTTTTGTTTAATCACTAGCCTTACCGAGAATCGGTAATATCGCGGTCTTTTTTCATCTGGAAAAACGGCGTAAAACAGGTACTTTGATGCAGCACAAATTATGAGGGCGCAGGTAAACCAAAGTTTGTTATGTCATGGATTAAACTACAGAATGACGTAACATGAAGAATTTACTCAAAGAGAAACTCTCTAAAGGAAAATCAGTGGTCGGATGCTTCGTAGGATTAGGGCATCCAGACGTAACTGAGGTGATAAGCAGGATGGGATTCGACTGGATACTCATCGACGGCGAACACTCGCCGATAGGCCTGGAGACCATGCAGACG
The DNA here is from genome assembly GCA_964441725.1 of uncultured Candidatus Bathyarchaeia archaeon. Lineage (GTDB taxonomy): Archaea > Thermoproteota > Bathyarchaeia > TCS64 > TCS64 > RBG-16-57-9. The sequence goes on from CAYTVK010000023.1 coordinate 4,641, forward strand.
ATGCTTCAAGCAATGAACGGGACAGAGTGCACACCCATTGTAAGACCAGCGTGGAATGACCCTGTGCTCATTAAACGTGTCCTCGATATAGGCGCACATGGAATACTGGTCCCTTGGGTGAATAACAGGGAAGAAGCCTTGGCAGCTGTACGGGCCTGCAAATATCCACCAACTGGGATAAGGGGATTTGGACCTCGCAGAGCCTCCATAGGTGACCCTGATTATAAGAAGACGGCGAATGAGGAGATTATGGTCACGGTTCAGGTGGAGACGCAGGATGCGGTTGATAATCTTGAGGAGATACTCAGGGTTGATGGGATAGACGCCTGCTTCATAGGTCCTTGGGATTTGTCCAGTAATCTTCTTGGCAGGGTGCCTCCGGAGTTTGAGAATCCGAAGTACGCTGGGGCAATCGATAAGGTTATTGAGACCGCGAGGAAGGTGGGTAAGCCCGCGGGTTTCTACAGTAACATGAATAACATTGCTTGGGCGCAGGAGAAGGGTTTCACTTACAATACTGTTGGTGAGGCTGATGGGTTCCTTGATTATGGGGCTAGGGTTGCGTTGGAGGCGGCCCGAAAAAACATATCTTAACCAGCCAAACGATAGACTACTTATCGTGTCTCTCCCATACTTTATTGCAAATTAATCACTATAGGGGTTAGTCAAGTGCCATTACGTTAGGGTAAGAGAATATTTACAAGGGTTGCGTGGAATGGCTTTTGAAGAAGTTAGACCCTCATTCATTGGAACGATTTGAGTGAGACATGGAAGTACGCTGGCCCTATTTTTGATGCGCACACGCACATTACATCCATTGATAAAATATCCGAGATGATCGGCATCGAGGACGATTATGGCATATCAAAGCAGATAGGGATCGTGCATGATGATGAAGGGTTCAGACAAGCCAAGGAAAAATATCCGGGTAGGTTTGTCTTCGCGAAGTATCTATCTTTGAAAGATATCGCTCAGTATAATGTGGAGCCTGTTCTTGACCAGATATCAAAGCTGCTGGATGAGGGTTACTCTATAGCTAAATCATGGTTTGGTCCCCGTTGGCGTGACTTTGTTGAAAACGTGCCGAAGGATTTCAGGATTAACCACCCTAAGCTGGACCCCATCTATGATGCTCTAGTTGATCTTGATATTCCTCTCATTATTCACGTCAGTGACCCAGACACGTATTATGCAAATCAATACCGTGACTCGGAGAAATATGGGCTCAAGGAGGGTCACTTGCAGGAGTTGGAGGATGTTTTGTCTCGGCACCGTAGGCTCCGGGTTCAGGTTCCTCATCTTGGTGCGCAGCCTGAGATTCATAGGTTGTCTAATTTGTCTAGGTGGCTGGATGAGTTTCCTCATGTTGTGTTGGATACGGCGTCGTCGAGGTGGATGGCTCGTGAGTTGAGTAAGGATGTGGGGAGGAGCCGTGAGTTTATGCTAAGGTACTCGGATAGGGTTCTCTTCGGGACGGATATTTTCTCGGGTAGAGGTGATCGTGAATATTTCTCTGGCAGGTACATCGCCCAGAGGATTCTCTGGGAGACAGGTGAACGTGATGCTCCTCTTCCTATTCCTGACGCGGATACTGTGGAAACTGGGGGTACTTTTATCAATGGTCTTGATCTGCCTCTTGGTGTTCTCAGGAAGCTGTACTGGGGGAACGCAGACAGGATTTATCCAGTGCCTAGCTAGGCAAGAATAGTGTGATGCGGGGGTTCAGACCCTATCATCATAAAGTTTCTGTTTTATCGTTTTTAGGTTTATTATTTTACCCTTTTAGTTATATTCTCTTGATCATTATGTTGGTGTATGAAGAGAAACTGTGGAACAAAAGATAGAGTGGCGCGAGTGGTTTTTGGGGTTTTAATTGGCGTTGCTTATGTTTTGGGGTATGTGAAAGGGTTATTGGCTCTGGTTCTTGGGGTTGTTGGTTTAGTGATGCTTGTGACTGGAGCAGTTGGTTACTGTGCAATATATGAGCCGATGGGAATTGATACAAGGGAAAACAAATAAACAGACCCTATCAATCGACTATTTTATCATTCCTGATCAATCAAAGTCCGCGTTTTTCGCGTCCAATGGGGCATGCTTTTTGGCATGTTGTGCACATGAGTACGCTGTTTTTGGTGAATCGTGGCATGTGTTCCTTGAAGATGTGGTCTGGGATGTTTCTGAAGTCTGTAAATGGGAGGTCTTCCTCTATCAGTCTGGCTAGTTCTGCTTCGTAGATTCCGATTAGGCATTTTTCTGGGTCTATGACGTATGGTGTGAGGGCTCCTGTGGGGCACGCATCAATGCATCGTGTGCAGTCCTTGCAGAGGTCTTCTGTGTATGGTTGGTCTGGTGTTAGTGGTGCGTCGGTTAGTATGCTCTGGAGACGTATCCATGGTCCGTAGGTGGGGTTGATGATGAGGCTGTTTTTGCCTATTGCGCCTAGTCCTGCTAGTTGTGCCATCTTCTTCTGGCTCAGGTTAAAGGGGTATACGGTGCAGTTGTAGCCTTTTTCCTCCAGTTGCCGCATGACGCGTCTGGTGTATAGCCTCATTCGTTCGTAGACCGGGTACTCTATTGCTCCATTGTGGGCTATCTGGGCTTCGTGTATGTCGTCGAAGGCATGGTAGCCCAGTACTATGACGCTCTGGGGGTTTGGCATGTAGTCTGTGGTCTTCTTGGATGCTTGTTGTACCTGCCAGCCGATCCAGTACTCTGGGAAGGAGTCAATGGATTCGGGGGATAGTACGCCTACGAGTTCTGCTCCGTGGCTCAACGCATAATTCTTGATCTCCAGTGTGAGTGCAGAGTTCATTGGATGTGAATGAACCACGCTGTTTTAAAGTCTTGAGATATGAGAAATTAGCGCATCAAAGACCATCGTAAATTTAAAAATGTTAGTTCGAGTGTTTTTATAATAGAGTAAAAGTATAAATTAGTGAAAATGTATGAACAATTTTCCTGATAATGATGAAGAAATAGATGAACATCTATTCGAGTTGATTTTTACATCAGGTGGTACTTTATCTAGGGGAATTCCTTGGATTAAATATACAGAAAATGAAATTCAAGGAATATTGAAAATCCATTTTGAAATCCTCGGATATGATGTTATATGGCGCCATAAAGATGACCCAGCAAATGAACATGGCATTGATTTAGAGTGTCAAAAAAAAGGGCATAACTAAAGTAATAATCGCTGTTAAAAAGAAACCGAATAAAAATGCATTAGCCCAACTAGTTGAATTATCAACGCAAGATGTAAAGAATATAATATATGTCTATGTCGGAGGAGCTGTACAAAGTTTCAGAGATAACATGAAAAATTTTCCAAATGTAGAATTCTGGAATGAATCAATTCTAGAAGAGAAACTTTCTGAAACAAACCTCAAATTAAATTTAAAAATTGATAATAGCCGAGCAAATCAAGCTATGTATAGTATTATGAGAAATATTCTCGACTTAATTAAAACTGAAAAATATGATTCAACCGAACTTATACCTCAAAATATGACAGACATTCTTTGGTCTATGAAAGATAGAGCAGTCACAGCTAACAGATGCGTCACTATGGCTCAACTACTATTTGAACGAACAGATTTATTTAACGAACTAAATGATAATCAGATCAATAATATTGCAATATGGTGCATGGATTATCTCTATTTATATGGACTGCTCTCACTACAAATTGAATTCGATTCAATCCAACCAGTTTTAAAAAATCTCTTCAAGATAGCCTACGTCAACACAAGAACAAGATCAAACTGGTTCGCATTACTCACATATCAGCCAGGCTTAATGCCAGGATATGTATTAAACACAATAAATAAGTATGAAAAAGAACAAGAACAAGCAAAACGATTTAATGAAAAAATTGAAAAGAAAATAGAGAATGAGAAAATAGCTGAAGTAATAAGAACAAAACAAGATGCGTTAGCAGATGAATTCAGGAGAATACACATTTGGGCAGAAGGTCTTGAAGGAACAATAGACTACCTTTATCAATATAGAAATGAGTTTGAACAAAAACTCTAAATTGCAAGTTAATATATATTTTAATTACAATGGGATCTTATATTATATGTAAAACGTGTGGAGCAAAACTTCAGATTCCTCAACAAGAGGGAAGTGTTAGCCTTGAGGGTAATGTGCAATTAGATGGAAATGTACGAGTTACTGGAAGCAAAATAGAATTTGGACCTGGTGGAAAACTAGGATTTGGACCAGGAGGGAGAGTTGGTTTTTCAGGTCCAAAGAAAATCAATGGAATTTGTTCTGTATGCCATACTAGTAACTCGTACGAGCCGTCTGAAATTTTAACTGAATAGGTGAAATTGGTGGTATTAAGTGAAAATGTAAGAAATCTACAACAATCCGCCTATAAAGTAAGAAGTCCTAGAGGTGTAGGGTCGTCTTTTAGAGTATCAGATACAAAATTAGTAACAGCGAATCATGTAATAGAAGGATTAAAAAAAGTTCAGATAATGCTAGAAAATTTTTCTTGCGAGGCGTTAGTTATCCATAGTGATCCATCAAAAGATTTAGCGATAATAGAAACCACAGAAAAATTGCCTAATTCAGTCATTCTAAAAATATCTAAAACTCCAATAGAAATAACACGAGAAGTACTCGTTGCAGGATATCCAATTGCTACTAATATACTAACAATTCATAAAGGGCAAATATCTGCATACGGGCACGCACGCGATTTCCCACTTGGAAAGTTACCAGCTCATGAAGAAAATTGTTCTTTAATTCAAATTCAGAGCGCGATTAACCAAGGCTTTAGCGGTGGACCTGTAATAGAGGTTGAGTCGGGAGATGTAATTGGATATATATCAACAAAATTTGGACTATTAAGAGAATTCTATGAAATGCGTCAAGAATTAAGAGAAATACTACAAAGTAATTTTACCAGAGAATTACAGGAACAGGAAGGACCAATACTCGGAAAAGTACACTTCGGGAGATTCTGTAATTTTCTGATAAAAAACTTAGAAATAATATCCAGAACAATGAACATCATTCATGTAGGGATTGGATACGCAGTAAGTTCTGAATATATTTATCCAATTATAGAATAACATTCTTTGTTTATTCCATACGTTGAATAACATAATTAAAGAGAATTTCGAATAACTTGGTGTTTTGGGTCTCTTCGATAGGTTTTTAGATCAAAACATTCCTCATCAAACCATGGATTCCTTTAACAAGCACCTCCTCCGACAAGAATACCAGAAACTCACCCAACTAGGCGACCGACTGGCAGCAGCAGAACAGCAGATAGACTGGGAACAGTTCAGACCCATACTAGTCGACCTCTACACTAATGACACCGAGAAAGGAGGACGCCCCAACCATGACACCGTCTTGATGGTGAAGCTCCTAGTCCTTCAGAGCTGGTATGGGTTAAGCGATGAGGAGACTGAGAGACAGGCCGTGGACAGGCTCAGCTGGAGAAGGTTCCTCGGGTACCCGGATAAGGTGCCTGATAGTACCACCATATGGCACTTCAGGGAGCGCCTCGCCGAGACCGGGAAGGATCGGCTCATCTGGGCTGAGCTGCAGAGACAGCTCGACGAGAAAGGGTTGAAGATCAAGAAAGGTGTGGCGCAGGATGCGTCCTTTATAGAGGCTGACCCGGGTCCATCAAACAAGCCAAGGGGTGAGGAGGCTCAGACTAGGCGGAGTCGTGATGGTGACTGGGCAAAACGTGTGAAGGGGTCCGTGTTTGGGTACAAGCTTCACGTGAAGACTGATCTTGACCATGGGTTGGTGCGCTCATTGGATGTGACGGGTGCCAGTGTCCACGATAGCCGCGTGGATCTCTCGCTTCCTGGTGAGGTGGTGTATCGGGATAAGGGATATTTTGGCGTCGAGCCTCGTGGGTTTGACGCTACGATGCTTCGTGGTGTCAGGGGCCGTCCGCTAGGTTATCGGGATCAACTGCGTAATAACCGGATTGGTTCTAAGAGGCGGCCTGTGGAGCGGGTGTTTGCTTTGTTGAAGCGTGGCTTCGGGTGTGAGAGGGTTTTGGTGACGTCGCTGGAGCGGGTCCGTGTGAAGTTGTTGTTTATGTGTTTCTGTTTTAACTTGACTCAGCTGGGGTCGCTGGGGGTTGGTTAGTGTAGGAGTTGGGTGAGATAGGTAAAGAAGGGCGGGATTGGTGGTCTCAGGGCTCTGGGGTGATGCTGGTGCAATGTATTAAGGGGCTGTGAGGCTGTTTTTGGTGGGTGAGTCTACACATGAAACGATGGTGTCTGTGTTTATAGAACTAGTTAGGCAAAAACAAAGTTATTCGGAATCCTCTTAAATAAATTATGAGAGTGAAAAATTTTAATCATCAACACGTATCATCTGTCTCATGTTATACTTCACTTATGGTAGCTTCATGGACATCAACAACCTGAAGAAGCATACGCCTTCAGCCGTATTCGTCTGTAGGGCTATGATCCCTAACTGGGAGGTCCAGTTCAACTACTACAGCAACAACTACAAAGGCGGATGCACAGGCATCGAACCAGCCATCAACAAACTCGTAAGAGGAGCAGTCTACGAGATACCACCAAACGAAATAGAACACCTAGACACCACCGAAGGAGTACCCAACGGCACCTACTACAGACACCCAATAATGGTAGTATCAGAGCAAGGCGAACCCATGCTAGCCCACGTCTACCGCACAACGAACCCCAGAGGACCATTCAAACCCACTAAAAAATACCTCAACTACATGCTGGACGGCGCAAGAGCCCTAGGACTACCAGAAGAATACATCAAATCACTAACAGTGGAAACAGTAGACTAGAGGGGGGGAGGGGGTAGGTGCACCCCAGCTTTTAACAGGCTTCTTTTCATGAAACCAGCCCCAAAACAACGCAGATCATCTCCCCATACATGACGAAAAGCGCTCTGGTAACCCGTAAAACAGCGCACAAAACCCGACAGGTAACCAGAAAAACTAGATAGAATCCGGCTTCCCTTTCTCCTCGAGCAACCTATCTCTCCAAGTGGGGTAGACCTCGCCCATGAAGATAATATTCGCTGAAACCGACTTGAACCGCGTATCAGCCTCAACCCGCTGATAAAACTCACGCATCTCATTAATAGTCCTCGACCAAGCAAGAAGCAGATAATCTCCCGGAATATTCTGATACCCTATCGCCATGATCATCCTAGGAGAATAATCCCTGAAAAGATCCATTATCATCAGTCTGACACGGGGATCTGAACGAACCTGAAAAAACGAGATGACATCATTACTCGCATCAGGATACCAAAGCATCGAAAGCTCGATAAGCTGATACTTAATCATCCTGTTAAGACGTCTTCTCGCAGTCTTTGCGCTTATCCCAATAGCATCCGCCACCTCAGAGATTGGACGCTTCGAGTCATCTCTAAGCTGGTAAATAATCTCCCAGTCAAGCGACTCCAACTGCTCCCTTGGAAGAATAGCTGGATCATACCCATTATCCACGATACCTATCACAGGATCCGATATCTCACCTAGAGTAGTGATAGTTGCAGCCGTCTCATTGAGCATACTCAAACCACGCACATAGGCACCCACATAGACATGATCACCACCACCCACCGAAACCCAGTAAACATCATCGCAAGATGCGATCCGCTTCATAGCCGCATCCATCGACCTAGCGCCTGAAACGCCGTGAATAAACACGCTGAGAAAACCCAGCGCCTTAATAGTTGGCTTCGCCGTAAAACCCCTAATCACACCAATCTCAATCATGGATTGAATCCGCTTATGAACAGCATTCACAGACAGCCCTAACTTATCAGCCAGAACCCTGTATGGGGTCCTGCTATTCAAGAGCAGCATACTGCTTAGCACAAGATCTATCTCATCCACATCAATGAATGCGTAAAGGTATAATATTAAAACCTTCAAAAAACCAGCCATATTTCTCTAAAGAACGTCTATTTTCTCACACAGCAACCCGATCTCAGAGTCAATACCGCATTCGACGACGACCTTTTCACAGCTAACAATGGAATCACTGCACTCAAGACTATAATCCAGTGACTCAAGAACCCTAAGCACACCCAAAGAGTACTCCAGCTTATCCAAGTCGATACAACCATCATGACAGAGAGGCACCACCACCTCAATAAAATACTCAGGAGTCTTGGACACCCTGAGACCCAATCTTATCCTCACAGAATCCTTGGAGGCAACCCTGTAGCGAGGCTTCGCCTCTTTTCTGATCCTCCACTTCTCTACGCAGATCATCTAGGTGGGTTGACACCTTGCATCACCTGTTTCCATACCTGCTGTATAAGAGCACACCGAGAAGTATCACGGCTATACTTGACCCAGCTAGAACAGATAGATCAGACATTATGGCGGGACTCCAAACATCTGCTCCCCTGATAAATATGCTCGTCAATGCATCAGTGAGATACCAGCTTGGAACCAGCCTCGAAATAGACTCAGGCGCAGGCACAAAGGTACCTAGGAACATCATCGGCAGTATAAAGGCGAAGCTGATCCCAGTGGCTGCGCCGTTGTTCTTGGCGAACGTCGCGGTAATCAACCCGAACCCCACACTGCATAATGTAAGCAGCGCAACCGCTAGGAAGGCAACGGAAATACCCATCACCCCACCCAGAGGCTTGAAACCCATCACTGTGCTTGCGGTGAACACCATACACGTCTGAATGCCCCCAACTAGAAGATTTGACGCGATCTGACTCGCAAAGATATCGCCAGTAGATGTGGGTGTCACACTGAGCCTCATGAGTATCCCCTGCTCCCTCTCAGTGACAAGGCTCTGGGCTACCAGCATTATAAGGAATATCGCAGCGTATGTGAATAACCCAGGAGCCATGAGGCTGAACTGACTCAGCTTGGATGCCTCAACAAGAGTAGGATCACTGAGTTTAACCGGGATAGTAACCTGCGCCTGTTCACCAACTACCATGACGCTGAGAACATTGTTAATAATGGAGGATATAGCCGCACTCGCAACCATACTCCCCTTGTCCAGTGACAACTCAAGCGTGGATGTAACCCATAGCGTCGGATTATCCGGGTTTTGAAGATAAGATGTAACCGATGCACCGAAATCACTCGGAACCACCAAGACGGCGCTGACACGCCCCTGAGTGAGCGCACTAGAAGCCTCAGCCACATCACTGTAATCCACAACAGTAAGGATCGATACCTGCGAAAGCGTATCATGAAGCAGCCCCGAGTACGGAGACTGATCAAAAGTAACATACGCCACCTTATACTGCTGCTCACCGCCACCAATAGCCCCGAAACTCATACCGAAAGCCAGCGTCAGTATCAACGGGAAGATAAAAGCAAGGAAGAGATTAGCTGGCTCACGAGTAATACGCTTCAACTCCTTCACAGCGAGAGCAGCCGCACGCTGAACCTTCATTGCCCATTCGCCTCCCTGATACCCCTACCTGTAAGCTTGATGAAAACCTCCTCAAGGTTCTCAGCTTCATTCTCATCCATCAAAGCCCTCGATGTACCCAACGCAATGAGGCTACCATGATCAATAATCCCGACACGATCAGCCAACTCCTCAACCTCCTCAATATAGTGACTGGTCAAGATGACCGTCTTACCATCACGCTTGAGACCCCTTATGATATCCCAAGTAGCGTGCCTGCTCTGAGGGTCCATAGCAACCGTAGGCTCATCCAAGAAACACACCTCGGGATCATTCACCAACGCCATGGCGAGACTCACCCGCCTCACAACACCGCCACTGTACTTCCCCGCCCTCCGATCAGCATCAACGCCAAGACCCACCGCCTCAATCAACGCATCAGTCCTCGCATTTAGAACATCAGCACCTAACCCATGCAGACTACCGAAAAGCCTGATATTCTCCCGCCCAGACAAATAACTGTAATAAGCAGGCTCCTGAGGACACACCCCGATTATCCGCCTAATCTCACCCATCTCATTCCTGATATCAAAACCATTGACCTTAGCAGACCCAGAAGACGGCTCAAGAATACCACACAGAGTCTTAATGGTAACACTCTTACCCGCACCATTAGGACCGAGCAACCCAAACAACTCACCCTCACCGATCTCCAAGCTCAGATTATCCACCGCAAGCTTATCATCAAACCGCTTAGTGAGCCCCATTATCTCAATTCCATTCATACCTCAAAGAGAGACAGAAAGAGTAATAGGTCTATGTTCAACACCCAGTACAGAGTCAGACCATAAAACACCCACAAACATCCACTTCATTAACCAACAGGTTGAAAAAAAACCCACACAAAAAAGGAAGCGTCAAACAAAGCCCCAAAACACCCTCATTTCACAAAAACCAGCCCCACAACACCACAAAAAAACAGATCCAGTAACACACCATCACACCAAGTAACACCACAAAAAATGCACCAAGTTACCGCCCACCATTACCACCAACGACCCGTTTATATCCCACACCACCCCCAAATAAACAAAGTGAACCCCCAAGACATCGCACTCATAGCCATCAACGGCCTAAAAGAACGCAAATTCAGACTAGCCCTCAACATACTAGGCATACTCATAGGCTGCGCAGCAGTCACAGGCCTCATCAGCATCACCCAAGGACTCACCGTAGAAGTAAGCAGCCAACTAGAAACATTCGGCCCCACAAACATCATGATAATCCCATTCGAAATAAGACAAGGCAGAGGCCTAGTCGGAGAAAGCTTCAACTGGCGCGACGTACAAATCATGGAACGAGTCCCCCACGTCCAATACATAACACCAATAGTAAGCAACCAAATAGCCAACTACATAATACGCGGAAAAACATACATGGCCTACATCTACGGCGCCAACCCAGTATACTTCGACATCTTCAGCAGCTACACAATAGCAGAAGGAAGAAAACTACTCCAAAGCGACTCAGGCGCAGTAGTCATAGGACACATAATAGCACAACCAGACCCCGACACAGACCCCATCTTCAAAGTAGGCGACAGAATGACACTCAACTTCTACGTAGGAGGAGAACCCAAAGAAGCCACCTTCAGAATCGTAGGCATCATGGAAGAAATAGGAGGCACCTTCGGCTCACAAGACGACAAAAGCCTCATAATGTCCTACAGGGATGCCCAGACCATATTCGAGACAGGAAGCAAAGTAGACTTCGTCGCCATAAGAGTAAACCAGCTGAAAAACGTCGACACAGTAGTCGAGGATATAAAGACCAAATTCGACAACAAAGTAATGGTGTTAAGCTACGACCAGATAAAAGAACAAGTAAACCAAGTACTCGGCACCATCGAAGCCGTACTGGGAGGAATCGCAGCCATCAGCCTAATCGTAGCAGGAGTCAGCATCATAAACACAATGACCATAAGCATTATGGAGCGAACCCGCGAAATAGGCATACTAAAAGCCATCGGCAGCAAGAGCAGCGAAATACTCATGCTATTCATCGCAGAAGCCACCATAACAGGCATCATAGGCGGAATACTAGGAGCAATAGTAGGCTTCATCGCCGGCATACTGGTCGGCAACTACATAGGACTCCCAGTATCCACATCCCCGGTCCTCGGAGCCCTCGTTGTGGGATTCGCGTTCATAACAAGTGTACTGGCTGGATTGTACCCAAGCTGGCAGGCATCAAACCTGAACCCCGTTGAGGCACTCCGCTACGAGTAAAAAAGATAACGGCCTGCCATCGAGCTCCAGATGAGCCATCAGACTCATCAAAAACCCCTTAAAAGATTTGAAGTCAATGTAAGCGTAAAAAAGTTATAGTGATCTATTAGGTTACTGGAG
>CAYTVK010000024.1:0-13920 GCA_964441725.1 uncultured Candidatus Bathyarchaeia archaeon
TCACATGTGCCCCGATGGCGTGCTGGGAGCCTTAAAAGTACTCGAAGCACTAGATTATTTGGACAAGACATTGGAGGAGTTCATCCAAGATGCCCCTATCTATCCATTGGACAGATCAAAGCTTGAATGCCCCAACCAGAAAAAACAATCAACTATGAAGGCAATCAACGTGAACTACCCAGATGTCTTTAAGGATTTGAAGTCAGTGAACTCAGTGGATGGGATAAGAATCGAAACCCTAGCCGGGTGGACGCTGATACGTCCAAGCGGCACCGAGCCCCTCATCAGAGTAACCGTGGAGGGAAAGACCATAAGGGATGTGGAAGATTTAATGGAGAAATCCAAGAAACTAGTAAAGAAGGCGATGAGATGAAGGCGGTAATACTAGCGGCTGGAAAAGGGACAAGACTCAAACCGTTAACGGATAATACACCAAAGCCCATGCTAAATGTGGCTGGTAGACCCCTCCTAGAGTGGATGATAATGCGGATTAAGGAGGCTGGGATCAACGATGTCTTGATCGTCACAAACTATCTTGAAGACCAAATCAAAGAATACTTCAAAGACGGATCAGCTCATGGATTAAAGATCAGCTACAAGACTCAAGAGCAGACACGTGGCACAGCAAACGCATTCTATCAGGCAAAGAATTTTGTGAAAGACAGCGACTTCATGGCTCTATACGGTGACCATTATTTAGCTGAAGGCGTCTTGAAGAAGCTAAAAACAGATTACGTCAATGGAGAGGTAACTGTCTCGTCGCTGCTGGTGGATGACCCCAGCCAGTACGGCGCCTTTGCACTGGATGGAGACTACGTCAAGAAGGTAGTGGAGAAACCGCCCAAGGGAAAGGCGCCCAGCAATTACGCCAACGTGGGCATCTACATCTTTCCAAATAACGTTTTCAAATACATCGAAAATACCCCCCTGAGCCCAAGGGGAGAATATGAGATTACCGACACCATGCAGCTCATGATAGACGACAACATACTTCACAGAAAACACGATGTAATGAAGGAAGACTGGCTGGACATCGGGTTACCTTGGACACTCCTCGAAGCAAATAAGAGAGCCATGAAATGCATCGACTTCAAGATCGATGGCTTAGTAGAGGATGGCGCAAGATTACATGGCCAGATATGGCTCAAGAAGGGAGCAAGAATCAGATCAGGAGCATACATTGAAGGACCGGTGGTCATTGGAGAAGACAGCGACATCGGACCAAACTGCTACATCAGGGCTGGAACATGCCTAGGAAAAAACGTCAGGATAGGCAACGCCTGCGAGGTAAAAAACAGTTTAATCGGGGATAACAGCCACGCCGCTCATCTCAGCTATGTGGGAGACAGTCTCATAGGTAAAAACTGTAATCTCGGCGCCGGAACCATCACCGCGAATCTCCGGTTTGATAAGTCTCCGATAGAGGTCACAGTTAAGAATGAGCGATTGAACAGCGGGCTCACGAAGCTGGGGGTAATCATGGGTGATAACGTCCAGACCGGCGTTAATGTCAGCATACATCCTGGGGTGGTTATTGGAAGTGACTCATGGATAGCCCCCGGAGTTACGGTGCAGAGGGATGTGAAGCCGGGAGTAATCAAATACTTCTTCAGCGAGTTGAAGGAGAAGCCTCGTTAATCCCCGCATCATTTATAATTCAGCAAATAAGCAAACAAACTGATCCCGAATGGAAAAAGACGAGTTCAAGAAAAAGTACCCCAAGTTAGCTGAGGAGCTTGAAACGGGCACAGGGAAGGCGGACATCCAGTTCGAGGTCGAGAAGCCCAAGTCACAGCGAAAATTCGCCGGATATGACCCCAATATAATCGACTTCATAAGACGCTGTTCAACCGACTCACAGGCGCTCGAAATAATAGAGTACATGAAGAATAGGGAAGAGATCACACTTGATGAAGCTGAGAAGCTGTGCAAGCAGCTTGAGGAAGATGGTCTGAAGAGTTTTGGGAGAAAGAAGAACCTCGGCTACTATGAACAAGAAGGCTAAGTGGTTTCCCAGTGTTTTACCTCGATATCTATGCTGTTCAACGACAGACTGATATCCCACAGGAATAGGGCTAACGAGACAACTAAACAGATCATGCTGACAGCGAAAAACCACGCGATTATTATCTCGATATTCAGCAACAGCAACGAGTTCAGAAACAGCCCAACAATCATCATAGCCACCAAGATAATGCTGGATGTAGCGAGTAGTATGGCTCGTTGAAGATTTCTCGCCCTCTTCATGAGTATCCTGATCTGGTCCATTATCAGCTTGCGATCATCGGGGCTGGCTGTGGCTAGTGTTGGTGTCATCAGTCTTATCCTGTCGATGGGTCGTCCGAGGCGATTGGTCATTGAGAGCAGGAGCAAGCCTATGCCTGAGATCAGAACCACTGGCACTGTTGATGTCTGTAGTATGAGGACGAGGGTTTGGGTGTACATGCGCTGATGATGGACGGATGCAGCATATAACAATTAGTTTTCTAATACAGTTCGGATAACAAATTTATATATAATAAAATAGTTCATTGGCAGATGGGCCAGTTAAGAAACATAATAGTATCTGTTGTCGCTTTGATAATTCTCTTCTTCTTTGTACAGACCGCGAGGTCGCTTGGGGCACCCAATGTATTCACATTAGTAGCAGCTTTAATGGTGGTACTCATACTCTTGAACGTTGCACGGGGACTAATCAGGGGCTACTAGAATACTTACAAGCTTTAACAACAGGATGTTTCCAGATACAATCTTAAAGCACAACTACACTGAATTGATGATACCAGTTGGCTAAAATCGTAGGGCTAGTTGGAAAAGCAAACGTCGGAAAAAGCACATTCTTCGCAGCAGCCACACTCAAACCAGCAGAGATAGCGGCATTCCCCTTCACAACCATAAAGGCAGACATGGGCGTCGCATACGTCAGAACCCCATGCGTGTGCAAAGAGCTTGGCGTGGAAGATAACCCCCAGAACAGCGTATGCGTGGAAGGCGTCAGACTCATACCCGTTGACCTCATCGATACACCGGGACTGATACCGGGAGCCCACATGGGTAAAGGACTCGGAAACCAGTTCCTTGACGAGGTGCGCAGAGCAGACGCGTTGATAGTAGTAGCGGACGTATCAGGTTGCACAGACATCAATGGACAGGTATGTGACCCCCTCACACATGACCCCGTCGAGGATGTGCAGATGTTTGAGAACGAGTTCGACCTCTGGCTAAAAGGACTCCTCAAGAAAGACTGGGAGAAGACCAGCCGCACCGCCCAGAGCGTGAAAGAGCACATCGCCAAACATCTTGAGGAAAGACTGACAGGACTCGGCATCAACAGATACCAGATCACTCAAGCCGTGAACGACGCAGGGCTCAACGGCTTCAACAGCGCAAGCTGGACCGACGAGGAGTTCGATAAATTCATAGTGCAGCTCAGGAAAACGAGTAAGCCACTCATTGTTGCAGCCAATAAAGCCGACAGGGATGGCGCCGAGGAAAACGTTGAGCGGATTAAAGAGGCAGGTTACATGGTGGTGCCAACATGCGCAGAGGCGGAGCTTGCTCTGAGAAGAGCAGCAGAAGCAGAGCTCGTGGAATATACACCCGGAGATAAGGAGTTCACCATCAAGAACCCCGATAAGCTAACCAGCGGACAGATCAACGCCCTTGAACGCATTAGGGACAAAGTGTTCCAGAAATACGGTGGAACCGGACTGCAGGATGTACTCAACACAGCTTTCTTCAGCCTCCTAAACATGATAACAGTCTACCCGGTGGAAGACGCCGAGAAACTCACCAACCATCATGGGCATGTACTTCCCGACTGCTTCCTAGTGGCCAAGGGAACCACCGCTAAACAGTTCGCGGGAGTCATTCACACCGATCTCGCGGAAAGCTTTATTCACGCCGTGGATGCGCGCACCAAGAAACGGCTGGGTGATACCTATATTCTACAGGAGAACGATATCATTCAGATAGTGTCCGCGAAGTCTAGGAGAGGATGATAGATTGGTGAAGATATTGATCTGCGACACCATCCACGATGATGGGGTCAAGATGTTACAGGATGCAGGCTTTGAGGTAGACCTTGATACAGAGATAACCCCACAGCAACTGGTGAAAAAGGTCGGAGCATACGATGCGATAGTAGTAAGGAGCAGGACAAAGGTAACCAGAGCAGTGCTCGACGCAGCCAAGAAGCTGAAAGCAGTTGCACGCGCCGGTGTAGGTCTCGATAACGTTGACCTCGCTTACGCAAAGGAGAAGGGCGTTGAGGTGTTCAACAGCCCCGAGGCACCATGTAACGCCGTAGCCGAACTCGTACTGGGTATGATGTTCAACATGGCTCGCATGATCACAGAGGCAGACGCTGGCATGAAGCAGGGTAAATGGGAGAAGAACAGGTTAACAGGATTCGAGATTCAGGGCAAGACCCTCGGTATCATCGGCTTCGGCAGGATAGGCTACACGTTGGGTAAGAAAGCCAAGTGCCTCGGTATGCGCGTGATAACATATGATGTAGCCATGGATAAGCTCAAACAATTCGTTGACGAGATCGATGCAGAGGCAGTAGACCTCGACACAATCTACAGCCAGAGCAACTTCATCACAGTGCATGTACCACTACTGCCGCAGACAAAACATATGATCGGCAAAGAAGAGTTTGACAAGATGAGGAAAGGCGTCTACATAATCAACGCCGCCCGTGGTGGAATAATAGATGAGAAAGCCCTCAAGGAGGCACTGGGCTCAGGGAAGGTCAAGGGAGCTGCTCTTGATGTCTTCGAGCAGGAGCCAGACCCAGACGAGGAACTAGTGTGCCAGCCCAACGTCATATGTACTCCACATATAGGGGCTGGAAGCGAAGAAGCCCAGATAGGTAACAGCACTGTAGTCGCTGAGAAGCTCATCAAATTCTTCAAATGATAATATTTTTTCTTATTTTATATGAAAAGAGACGTATCGCAAGCGATATGAATATATTATCCCCTTAAAACCAGTAAAACACGCTCATGATTACCATAATAGGTGCAGGACTGTCTGGGCTCAGCGCAGCATACCATCTCGGAGAAGGCTACACAGTACTCGAAAGAGACCCAGAAGTAGGCGGACTCTGCAAGAGCATCAACATAGACGGATACATATTCGACTATGCCCCACACATATTATTCACAAGAAATCAATACACGCGGGATCTATTTCATAGCCTACTCGGTGAGAACATTCACGCCCAGAGCCGCAGAGCCTACATCTACATGATGAACACCTATGTGAAGTACCCATTCGAGGCAAACCTCCACCCATTGCCCGAATATGTGAAAGAAGAATGCATAGAAGGTGTCATAAAGAAGCCCAGCCTCGATCCTAAAAACTTCATGGAGTGGATACAGACTACCATGGGGCAGGGAATAGCAAAATACTACATGGAGCCATACAACAGGAAAATCTGGAAGTACCCCCTCGAAAAGATGAATACAGACTGGATAGCGGGCAGAGTTCCATCCCCAAGCGTCGAGGAGATGCGTAAAGGAGCAGAGGCGCCACAACCCATCGATTATGGTCCAAACGCGGAGTTCTGGTACCCAAAACACAGTGGAATAGGGGCGCTAGCTAACAGTCTGGCCGAGAACATCCCCGTGAAGCTGGAAGCGGAGGCAACTTGGTTCAATCCTTCGGCTAGGGGAGTTGAAACCCTCTACATGGAAAACGATGAGGAGAGGAGCCTTGAATCAGACAAAGTATTCTCATCTCTACCTCTACCAGAGATCATCAACATGATGGATGATGTACCTGAAGAAGTACAAGAAGCAGCAGAGAACCTCGTCTACAACAGCCTCGTATGCGTCATGGTGGGAGTCAAACGACCCAACATCATTGACAAACACTGGCTATACTTCCCCGAACCAGACCTCATATTTAACAGGATCAGCTTCCCCATGAACTTCAGCCCAAACACTACACCGGAGGGAAGCAGCAGCATACTGGTTGAGGTAACCTACAGAGACAAGGTAATGGACCTTGAGGAGACCAAGAAACATGTGCTACAGGACCTTGTAAAGGCGAATCTCATCACTGAAGACGATGAGATCGAGGTCTGTAAGGCCGTGGACTTTAAATACGCTTATGTGATATACGACTTAAATCACGGGAAAAACGTAAATGTTATTCATAACTACCTTTATGCACATAATATAATACCGATCGGAAGATACGGGGAATGGGAGTACTACAACATGGATAAAGCAATACTATCAGGAAAGAACGCAGCGGAGAAGATCAAACAGTGATATCCATAGTAGTACCAACTTATAATGAAGAGAAAAACATCGAACGATGCCTCAAAGCAATTGCTAACCAGACGATTCCAAGAGACCAGATGGAGATCATAGTAGTAGACGGCGACAGCAAGGACCGTACGAGGGAGATCGCCGCTGAGATCGCGGACGTTGTAATAATCCAGACCAGTGAAGGCGTCGGAGGAGCCAGAAACGATGGATTCAAGGCGGCAAAATATGATCTCGTTGCGACTACTGACGCCGACTGCGAGCCATCAAGGAGATGGGTTGAATCTATACTGAAGAAGTTTGAGAACGATAAGGTTGTGGCAGTTACAGGGATACTGAAGCCATTTGACTGGAAGGATATGAACTGGCTTGATATACTGATTTATAGAGCCATCTTTGAGGCCGCCAACCTTACGTTAATGATACTGGCATTGTTTGGGCAATATCATCTATGTGGAGCCAACTCCGCCTTTAAAAAAGACGTATTCACTGATGTTGGAGGCTACCTACCGTTGGCATACGCAGACGATGTGGAGATATTCAAACGCATCAAGAAAAAAGGCGATGTGCATCTAAGCGGCGATATGCAGATCAACTACAGTGTCCGCAGAATCAAAAAGATCGGCCTAATGCATTACTTCTACCTCATCCTCAAGATGGATACAGAGATCATGCTACTTGGCAAACAGCCCATGAAAGGCGGCTACGCCAGAATGGAATACGACTAAACCGGGTTAAATCTAACCAAAAAACATTACTTGAAAACTATTGAAATGAAGCCTACTTGGCTAGCCAGCCAAGGTCCTTATCGGACTTGATCGCGGGGTGACTTGGATCAACGAGGATAACCTCAAACCACTTGTAGCGGCCATCCTGCCATACCCAGTAACTGTTAAGCACTTCCATATTCGGGTACTTGCGGGCCGTCCTCTCCTCAGCCATGAGCTGCTTGCTCTTGGCGGGCGTATACTTGGTTACACCCATACGTTTCTGGCGGCGCCCTAGCACAGGTCTCAGTTTTCTTCTTCCACCGCGGCGGATTCGTGTCCGTACAACGATGACACCATGCTTTGCCTTGTATCCTAGGCTACGTGCTCTATCAAGTCTAGTGGGGTTATCGACTCTTACACTTGAGGGCTCTTTTCTCCATATAATCGCCCTCTGCATCATCACATTTTTGATGTAACTGTTTTCCGGTTTCTTCCACGCTTCTTTAAGGTGTCTGTACATCGTGTTTTCTCCTTGATGGGCTATCAAAGTACATTGGTTCAAATTAATAAAGGTATAGGGAAAAGAGGGTTCTAGAAAATCGCGTACATGAGTATCAGCGGCAGGAATATGTTTGCAACTAGCCCAATAACCGTAATCAGGGTATTCAGGCTAGGTCCTGCAGTATCCTTGAAGGGATCGCCTACTGTGTCACCGATAATGGCTGAGTGATGTGCGTCGCTTCCCTTACCGCCAAGGTTACCGTCCTCAATGTACTTCTTTGCGTTGTCCCAGAGCCCACCCGCGTTACTCATCAATAGGGCGAATACTAGGCCGCTGAAGATGCATCCTGCGAGGTATCCTCCTAGTGCCTCGATGCCGAATATGAATCCAACGATGAGGGTTACCGCGATGGCTGTTATCGTAGCGGGCAGTAGCTCCTTTAACGCCCCAGCGGTTGCTATATCAACGCATTTACCATACTCGGGTACTACTCCTTCCTTTCCTTCCTTGAGACCCGGTATCTCCCTGAACTGGCGTCTGACTTCCTCGATCATTCTCTCCGCGTTACGTCCTACGCCAAGCATCAGCTGTGCGCTGAATACAGCCGGCATGGCTACACCAATAAGGGCACCAAGCATTACGAGTGGGTTCATTAGATCAAACACTACATCTGTCTGAAGGGTAAGTTCAGCCACCTCTTTGAACGCTGCAAGTATGCTTATGACAGTTAAGCCAGCGGCTCCTATGGCGAAGCCTTTTGTGATGGCCTTGCTTGTGTTTCCAGCTGCATCCATCTGGTCAAGTATGTGAATTGTCTCATGATCCAAGCCACCTTGCTCAGCTATCCCTTTGGCGTTATCCCCGATGGGCCCAAAGCTGTCGTTTGCTACCACAATACCAACGATGCTAAGCATTCCAAAGGCAGCGATACCAATACCATAGACACCGTATCCTGGTCCAAGAGGAGCAGTTACCGTGTAAGCAATCCAGGCAGCTAAGCCGACTCCTACCAGAGGTGGGAATGTACTGAGCAAGCCATAGCTGAATCCTGTGATTATGTTTACCGCTGCGCCTGTAACACTGCTCTCGGCTGTTTTCTTTGCTGGTGGCTGGTCAATGCTTGTGAAGTAGTCGCCTGTAAACCCTATGATTACTCCAGCGATTAACCCAACTGCTGCTGCGCCCCATATCCTATGATTATAACCCAGCAGGGTGTTAGCTACGTAGCTCAAAGTCATGAATATTATTACCGTGACGTAGGTTCCACGATTAAGTACTGCACCGGGGTTTCCACCTTCTTTTACGCGTACAACGAATATTCCAGCGAGACTAGCTACGGCGCCTATTCCAGCGTACACGAGGGGTAATTCACTAAGATAGCCTCCGAGAACGGTCCCAAGAACCATCACAGCCATGAGGCTAGCGACGTAGCTATCAAACAGGTCTGCACCCATCCCAGCAACATCACCAACATTATCGCCTACATTATCAGCGATAACCGCAGGGTTCCTCGGGTCATCTTCTTCAAGGTCCATCTCGACTTTTCCCACGAGGTCTGCCCCGATGTCAGCGGTCTTTGTGAATATGCCTCCACCTGCCTTTGCGAATAGTGCCAAGGCTGAGGCTCCGAAGCTGAACCCGAGTATAACGTTTGGGTCACCGGTTAGGAAGTAGATTAAGCTAACACCAAACAGGGCCAACCCGATGACGCTTGTTCCCATCACCGCGCCGCCTCTGAACGCAATGGAGAAGGATTTGCTGATCCCCTTCCGGGCTTCACTGGCTGCACGTAGATTTGCGTCTGTTGCTACATCCATGCCCATCCAGCCAGCTATGGCGCTGCATACTGAGCCAAAGAGATAACTTATCGCAAGGGTCACGTTTTTCATGATGTTGGCTGATAACCAGATTGGGGTAGGTAGGAAGATTAAGAGTAGGATAGCCATTCCGACAACAAAATAGGCTAAGGTCTTGTACATTCTGTTGAGAAAAGCCCGCGCCCCCTCCTTGATCGCGCCTGCAACAAACTGCATCTTTTCGGTACCTTTATCCTGCTTGTTAACGAAGTCGTGGATGTAGAAACCCACGAGAATTGAAATTACCGCCATCAGTGGAGCGATGTACCATGCTTCTATCATTGTGTATTTCCTCGATTAACTGGTTCCATTTTATCACAGGTTTAATCTATAAAAATGATTGGGCGATAAGCCCCATATATACTCCAATAATATAACACGTATTTTGCTGAAAGGTAAATACTTAAGAAGATGAGAGAGCGTGACTAATCTTTACTGTGGTCCAGTACTTTCTCTAAGGAGATTATCTATGTCCTAAACGTGAATACATCGTGTTTTAAACTTCATTGCTATGTCTTCACCGTTAATTAGTGAAAAAGTACGTTCTATTGATTATCCATCAAGTATAAGATAACGTCTCTGCCTGAGATAAACCACCTTAACACCCTTATCTCTGGCCTTCCGCCTAAGCTCTGAGTCAGTGGTTCCAAGCACCAAGTCATGATCTTTGGCTAACTGTATCAGAGAGTCATCGACTAGGTTTTCAGAGTGATCCTCCAAGACCATACACTTTTCAGCCATCTTAAGGGCAAACAATAGCTCTTTATCAAAACTGGGTTTCGCGTCTCTTCTCAGCAGATTAATCTCATCCAAAACCCTGCTAGATACATAGAACTCGACGATATCGTTCAATGCCTCAGGGACCTCATAGAAGATATCAACCCCAAAACGTAGGGGAACAAGGAGAAAATTAGTGTCACAGAGAATCTTGCTAGGCAACTCAGCCACTTACGGTTCCGACGCCGATGAGGCGCCATCTTCCATCAATTCTTCTGCTGAGGGCAACCCTGTCTCCGGGGAGAGCGCATACTGGGATCGAGAGCTGCGTCTCAAGGTCCTTCTTGCTGACATCTGATATCTCACCCATGGTCTTTGCGGTGCCGACGTTCAATAGTAGCTTCTCTCCCTTAGCGATCTTGGCCACCTTCTCCTCGGTCATGCTTCCAACCACCCTGTCAAATAATCTGTACTCCAGAGTCATGCTTTCAATCACAGGGGGTAGTGTACCGGGTTTTCCTGCGAAGCTGCCCACCAAGCCATCTGATTTGGTTAGGCTAGGGTCAAGCATGGTTCCTACTCCAGCTAATCCACCGGGTTGTGCCTCCTCCACCTGTGTGTTACCAACGTGCAGGCTAGTTATCGTGGTGTATAGCTCCTTCATCCTGATCTTGTTTTTCTGCCTCTGGGGCAAGCCGGGTCTGATCTCGATCTCGTCCCCTATCTTGAAATCTCCCTGTGTTATGCTACCGCCAATTACTCCGCCAACCATATCCTCGACCAGTGTCCCAGGTCTGTTGACATCAAAGCTCCTGATGATACATAGTCTAGGAGGCAGATCAGGGTCACGCTCAGGCGTGGGCAGATATTCCTGCATCGCCTGAATCAGTAAGTCGATGTTAATAATCTGCTGAGCAGACACCGGTATGATAGGCGCTTTCTCGGCTATGCTTCCCTTGAGGAAGCTCTTGATCTCGTTATAGCTCTCCTCCGCTCTCTCCTCGGATACAAGATCTATCTTGTTCTGCACAACGATGAGGTTCTTGAGACCCACTGCATCAATAGCCGCCAGATGTTCCCTAGTCTGGGGCTGTGGACAGGTCTCGTTTGCCGCTATAACCAGTATGGCTCCATCCATAACGGCTGCTCCACTGAGCATAGTAGCCATCAATATTTCGTGACCGGGGGCGTCAACGAAACTAACTGCACGCTGCAGCTCAGCCTTTCCACCACAGTTATTACAAATCTCTGACGTACAGTAGCATTCGGGTTCATCACAGTTGGGACATTTATAGATCGCAGTGTCCGCATAACCTAGTTTGATGGTAATTCCTCTTTTTAGTTCCTCGCTGTGCCTACTAGCCCACTCCCCAGTTAGGGCCTGAACTAGGGTTGTCTTTCCATGGTCTACGTGCCCGATGGTGCCGATGTTTATTTCTGGTTGTCTTGGTAGCTTTGCGATGGCTGATCTCCCCTGTTAGTGTTTATGAAGCTGAATCTTTCCTTAAATACATATCTCAAGGCTACATTGAGCTATATGTATTGTATTGGTAGGATTGGTAAAGAGTTATATCTAAAACCCTGCAGAGAATAGTTAATTCAGGTGTTATAAATGGGCGAAGACAAAGTCGCAGTAAAAATAAGCAAAGAACTCTACGACAAGGTAAAGGAAAAGATCGAAGGAACCAGCATCACCAGTGTTGAAGAATACGTCGAGCTTCTTCTAGAGAATGAGTTCCCAGAAGAAACAGAGTACACCGCCGAGGAAGAGGAGCTGATCCGTGAGCGCCTCAGGCGACTAGGATACATTGAGTGACCGCTATGCCTAGACCCCACGGTGGAAAACTAATCAACAAACTAACCAGAGCTGCACAGATCGATAAACGAAGAGAGGAAGCAAGCGAGCTCCCCCATGTCTCAGTGAGTAATGAACTGCGGATTGACATGGAGAATATTGCTGTCGGTCTCTACAGTCCCCTGAAAGGTCCATTAGTTAAGAACGACTACGACTCAGTGGTCTCATCAGGCAGGCTTTCCAACGACGTCCCTTGGACTATCCCAATTCTGCTTGATGTCTCAGTTAATGAGTCAGCCAAGTTCAGTGAAGGAGACAGTATAACCATCTCCTCAGATGGAGAGGACTTTGCTGTACTCAAAGTAGAGGAAAAATATGGCTGGGATAAAGAAACATACTGCCAGAGCATCTACAAGACCACCGACAAAGAGCATCCGGGAGTCCAGAAGACAGAGGAAATGAAGCCGGTGCTCGTAGGTGGAGAGATAGAGGTGTTTAATGAGACGCCCGGAGTTTTCCCCCAGTATAGGCTCAAACCAGATGAGACGAGGTACCTTTTCAAGGAAAAAGGATGGAGAACAGTGGCTGGCTTCCAGACCCGTAACGCTCCTCACATTGGTCATGAGTACGTCCAGAAGACTGCGTTGAGTTTCGTTGATGGACTATTCATCAACCCACTGATTGGGAAGAAGAAGGCAGGAGACTTCACGGACATCGTAATCATCGAGAGCTATGAGGCGATGATCAAGCATTATTTCCTAAAGAACTCGGCTGTACTTGTTACCCTTGAGATGGAGATGAGATACGCTGGCCCCAAAGAAGCCATACATCACGCCATTGTTCGTAAAAATTATGGATGCAGCCACTTCATAGTGGGTAGAGACCATGCAGGTGTGGGAAGCTATTATGGCCCATTTGAGGCTCAGGAGATATTCGACGATTACCCTGACCTTGGTATTACGCCCATATTCTTTAGAAACTTCTTCTACTGTAAGAAATGCGGTGGACCACAGAACGACAAGATATGCCCACACGGGGAAGAGGACAGGGAGAATTACAAGGGTCGAGTGATGCGCCAGCTGCTCTCAGAGGGAAAATACCCTGATTCGACGCAGATGCGTCCAGAGGTAACTGAAGCCATTCTGCGTCACAAGAACCCCTTCGTAGAGTAGTCTTCTTTTTTCATTACACTTTTAACATATGATTGCATGGAACCTTTATGGCATCTAAGATAACTGCAAGTCACATACTTGTTGAGAAACAGAGCCAAGCGCTCAAAATAATGGATGAACTGAAAGGAGGAGCCAAGTTCGAGGACTTGGCTAAGAAATACAGCACATGCCCATCGGGGAAGCGGGGGGGAGACCTAGGAGCCTTCGGCAGAGGACAGATGGTTAAGTCCTTTGAGACCGCTGCATTCGACTTGAATGTGGGCGAGACTACGAAGGAGCCTGTAAAGACCCAGTTCGGGTACCATATCATCAAAAGGACAGCTTAATTCCCCAAATCAATGCGCTGAAGAGCCGCATCCAGTCTTTCTTTATATCTCGATATGTTTCGCATTCCAGCCAACATGTTGGACAATCGAGTTTCTTGATTATTTCTCTTGCTTCCCATGCGCTTGGTGACTTGAGGATATCGCTTAGATTTGTCTGATAAATGTTACCAAGTCTATGATTCATAATGATACAGGGATATACGTCGCCAATGGCATCGATGAACACTGATTCAGTTGCAGCAGAGCATGGCATGGTTCTCGTTCCTTGGATAAACTCCTTGGCTCCTTGGAGATAAGCGAGGTTGGTAAGGCCCCTCAGTGTGCCTTTCTCTTTATTTAACGTATAACCGATCGAATCCAAGCTTGTTACTATCTCATCTTGCTGTAATTTCCCGTTCCGTTCCATATTCTGATAGTAATGTTCGCTGACGTTTATGGGTCTGAAGCTAAAATCTACACCATACTGGTACGCGATCTTCTGGATAATTGGGGCATGTTTGTAGTTATTGGATGTAAGTATGAAGCCCGTTGAAAGATGAAGCCCACTGGACCTTAGCTTGC
>CAYTVK010000024.1:13930-15313 GCA_964441725.1 uncultured Candidatus Bathyarchaeia archaeon
TCTTAAAGCTCCCTTCTACACCACGCTGGATATCATGCATGACACCCTCACCATCAAGGGACACAGTCACCCCTAATCTGGGCTTATCCATAAACTCCAGCAGTCTTTGCGTTGTCTCTTCGATTTTCTCAGGAAGCAACCCGTTTGTAGGTATCCATATCATGCAGCGGGGAGCCACATTGTTGACAGATTTAGCAATATCAGGTAAATCGTCTCTTAGGAAGGGCTCCCCACCTGTAAGCTGTATAAATTCAAGGTTTCTCAGCAGCCCGCTGTTTTCATCGAAGAAGCCTTCGATCTGTTCGAAGGGTGGGTCCGGTGCTGGTGTTGTTTTCCATATGTTGCAGGTGGTGCATCTTCCGTTGCATCTACTGGTGACCATGAAGTTTGATATCGAGGAAAGATGGCCCATTGTTATTATTTCATGAAAGTTACGGTATTATTTGTTTCGTTAAGGCTTTATGGTTTGTCCTTCTTGGTTCTGGTATGAAGCATGTAGAGATGGATCATATTCACTTCTTCGCCACCGACCTCGATGAGGCTGTTAGGTTTTACACTGATCTTGGCTGCGAGCTGATCCAGAGGTTTGAGCACGGTGGAAGAGAAGCGGCTCAACTAAGAACCCAGTTCGGTATGATGATAGATATCAACAAGACGAGGGCAGCAGACAACCCCGGCTACAGTCATTTCAGTATACTTGTGGATGATATTGAGGAAGCGTACAGAGAGTTAGCCGAGAAAGGTTACTGGGTTGATGGACCGGTTTTTAACGAGGACACAAAACGCCACATTATCACGGTACGCGATCCCAACGGCTTCCTAGTACAGATGGTTCAAAAAGGCGCATAATATTCTAACCTATTTCACCAGAGTCTCCGTCATTTGTACTGCCATCCTGTTTATATCAAACAATTAGAGTGATTGCCCCTGTGAGGGTTTTCTTTGGTAGAATCACCGAGTCACCAGTTCTTGAAGCAAGTCGGAAAACTATGGCTGTACAACCAGATGTGTCACATGGTGGATACAGAGGTTAAGCTCAACCAGCTTGGGCTCCTCAGATACCTTGAACGCGATAACAAGAAAGTAATAGATGTGGTCGGGATCGGGCTCAAATATTTCTCGTGGAGCCGACGCAAGATACAGGATGAGTTATATGAAGACTTTGAGCTAGAGACTCCCGAGAAATATGAGATAGGGTACAATGTCATCAGGGGGATCGAGGCCAAGGTCAGTAAAAGCGACTTCAAGAACGGGTTCATCTGCACGGGGACCAACTATAACTACGTGCTTACGCCCACTAGACTCATCTCACCGAGCCTGCTACCGAAGGGAGTGGGACTCATTGAGTACAATCGGTACAAGTTTAATGTGACCGAAAAAGAC
>CAYTVK010000025.1:0-15136 GCA_964441725.1 uncultured Candidatus Bathyarchaeia archaeon
TATATCCACATCATCCAGCTTTATGCTTCCTTCTGTTACATCATAGAAACGCGGTATCAGGTTGATTATACTGCTCTTGCCTGAGCCCGTTGCCCCAAGTATAGCCACAGTCTGACTCGGCTTTACATCCAAGTTGATGTCCTTGAGAACCATGTTTTTATCATCATAGCTGAACCACACCCCATCGAAGACAAGATGACCTTTAACACTAGTTAACTCCACTGCGTCAGGCTTATCGTGGACATCCACCTCTGCGTCTATGACCTCGAAAACCCTCTCGGCTGCTGCCTGTGCACGTACAAACATACCCGTCATGAAGCCAAGCATCCTCACTGGGCCCATCAGTCGAGCCAAGTAGAAGTAGAAGGCTATCATTGTGCCGAGGCTTAGAGCGCCTTGTATGACTTGTGTGCCGCCGTACATTATGATGATTATAACCCCCATGCTGCTGATGAGGGTGGCGAGGGGTCTGAAGAAGGCCCTGAGTTTAGCCATCTTGATGTTGATATCGAAGTACTTCATTAGCTCTGTCCAGAATTTCTCCTCCTCAAAATGCTCCATGCTGAAGCCTCTGACTACCCTTAGCCCACTGAGGTTTTCCTGTAGCACCGAAGTGATTTCGCCAAACTGTTGACGTACTTCCTGCCACATTGGACGTATCTGTCTACTGAAGTTAAGTGTGGTTGCGAGTAGGAAGGGAAGTATGAGTATTGATAAGAAGGTCAGACTGGTGTCAAGTGATAACATGCTGTAGATTACTAGAATCAACAGCAGTAGGTTTCCTAGCGAGAGCCTGAATCCCATGCTGAAGAACCTGCCCAGCATGTTGATGTCTCCGGTTGCACGTGCCATGAGTTGCCCGGTTCGTTGCTGGTCGTAGAAGCTGAAGCTTTGATCCAGCAGGCTATTGTACATGTCATCCCGCATGTCGAAGCCCGCCCGCTGGCTGATGATCTCCAATGTGTAACGTTGAATGTAGCTCAGTAAGCCCTCAAAGATGGCGATTACTATCAGGCTTACACTGAGTACCAGCAGCACAGCTCTGTCGTGGCTCATTACATTGCTAACCTGTATTATATCGGCTATGGGTAACAGCAGCCTGTTTGTTACTCCCTCTATTCCCACTGCCTCAGGTATGGGTTCACCTGCTGCAACATAGCCCACGGTATCGATAATGCTACCAATTATAGCCGGAGATAGAATTCCTAAAATCGTGGTGATGGCAATGACTACGATGACGACTTTTAGCTCCCAGTAGGGCAGGATGTACCCGAAGAGCCGCTTGAATGTCGTAAGATAGTTTTTTGTCTGCTTACTCGACATTCCATGAACTCCCACTGTACTTGTTCATGATCTCCCTGAGTTCCTCGATTACCTTATCATACTCAGGGTTATCCAGAAGTTGTACATGCGATACAATGTGTGCGATACTACGCTGAGCGTATCGCCCGATGTCTTTATCGTTTGTCTTTCTAAGGATACGTTCCTCGTAAGCCCTCTTATTGTAGATATGGCATCGTAGCAGTAACTGCTTTACCCTTTGTCGCTCCTCGGAGGGGATCTCTACCCCATACATGCCGAGTCCCTCTACAAGCCTTTCAAGATATGTGTCAGTCCAAGCCGAGTAGTCTGGGTCTTCCTCAAGGGCCTCTGTGACTCTGTAGCTTACATGGAAATCTTCAGCCACGGCCTTGTAGTATGGTTGAATCATGTTTCTTACTTGTTCCTGTCTTGTAACCTCGATTAATTTAGCGTCCAGAAGTGTGTTAAGGTGGTGGACGATGCTGCTATGGTTTTTGTCCAGCTTCTTTGCGAGGTCGGTTGCGCTCATCTCCTCATGGCTGAGGATATTCAATATTCTTCTCCTCGTCTCGTCTGCGAGAAGTTTACCCACCTCGGGGTCTGTTATTATCTGCACATTCGACCTCAATTGTATCGCTACAATAGGCTGTAGTGTCATAAATAAGCCTGTCTAAAGAACATGTATAGAAAAAGCCGTCTACTTTCTGCGGCTCAGGTTGCGCATCTTCTGACCTGCGCTGGTCTTACCCATGTAGACTCGTCCACGGATGAACTTGTTCTCAAACTTGGGCTTCGACACCTTGATATCGAGACCCTCCGCCTCCTCAAGGAACTCCTTGAGAACCTCTACATTGTCATCGTACCCTGATTTTCGTCGAGTATCCACTGGGATTCCCATGCTCTTGGCTTTCCCAAGAGTGAGGTCAACTGCTTTCAACTCTTCGATGCTGAAGCCTTTGCCTTCTCGGAGCTTGTCTCCGCTTTCAACAATAGGTGAGATAAAACGAACCATAACAATCACCTGTAGCTCTTCTGCTTCCTGCGGCGTGCACCCGGTCCACCGAATTTCTTCGCTTCCTTGCGACGCGCGTCACCGGCAAGCATGGTTCGGTCATATTCCAAGTATTTGCTGCGTAGGCGTTTGCTCTTGGTGTATTTCACCAAGCCCTGTGCGATGCCCATTCTGGCTGCTTCTGCTTGGCTCATTACGCCTCCACCGTTTGTGTTGATGCTGATATCAACCCTGTCCTTGTAATCTGTCGCCAACATGAATGGCTCAAGTATCTTTTCCCTCGCCAAGAATGGCTCAACTAGGTAGACGGGTACGTTGTTGACTCTGATTCTTCCCTTTCCCTCGGAGACGACTACTCTTGCCTTACTGGTCTTACGTTTTCCAGTAGCCAGAACGCTCTTCTTTTTAGTGCTTGACAATATTATTTCACTTCTTCCAGCCGATATTCTCGGCGATCTCTCCAATGGTCACGAACCTGTGGTTCAGGTTGCTTGAGTGGTATTGCTCCATCTTCTCCATCTCGGCTCCCTCAAACTCATCCGGGACACCGATATGGACCTTGAGTTTTTTAAAAGCGGCTATCCCATGTGCCTTGCGGTAGGGCAGCATTCCTCTGATTGACTGTCTGACGATCCTGTGTGGCTGACGATAGTGGACAGGTCCCTTCTCATTTCCGCCTACGCCTAGGAACTCTTTCTCCTTCGCAACGATCGCCTGTTTGTCTCCCGAGATTACTATCTTCTCGGCGTTTACGATGTCTATGGTTTCACCCGCGAGAAGCCTCTTAGCAACTATGCTTGCCATCCTGCCCAGTACGAGGCCTTCTCCGTCTATGATTGTTCTAGTGCTCATGTTTTTCATCCTTTTTTTGGCTAGAGCCGCCTAATGCATCCCACTGAACAATGTTTATGGCTATAAAGGTTTTCCAAACATTGACGCTACAAACCGGTTTTGTATGGTCACATCTAGATGAGACAACCCTGTGAAGGCTTTCATGGTTAGAAACGTTTATACCTGATCCCCTCTCTTGTGGTGTCCTGTGGATGTGAAAATGAGGGAGTATATTCACTAGAGGCGTTTGTATTCATCTCTAGTCAGATTACTTTCTCTCAGCCAACCCACAGGGATTCTAGTAGACAGCCACCGCTAGTGGGCTCTAGGACCATTTTTAATACAAAAAAGGAGACATTGATTTGACTAAGGTAAAGTTCGCGATACCCAAGGGACACCTTGGAGACCAGACGCTGAAGATACTTGAGAGAGCAGGCTACAGGATCACGGGCCATGACAGAACATATAGACCGGGAATAAATGACCCCGAGATCGAGTTGAAGGTTCTGCGGCCACAGGAGATACCTACCTACGTGAGTGAGGGTATGCAAGATGTGGGAATCAGTGGCAGGGACTGGGTTGCTGAGAACAAGGCAGATGTCGAGACATTGCTCGACTTGGAGTACGCAAAGGTAAGGCTCGTGATAGCGGTTCCCAAGGCTTGGAACGAGATAAACAATCTCTCTGATTTAATCCGTAAGAGCATTGATGAGGGCTCCACGCTGCGTATAAGCACGGAGTATCTTAACGCTGCCAAGGAGTACATAAAACAGAACCCGGTGTACGTTGAGGCTTATGGGGATAAGGACCCGGTGGTGATTAGCCCTTGGTGGAGAATAGGTGAAAACGAGCGGGTGGTCATCTATCTGAGCTTTGGCGCTACAGAGGCGAAGCCCCCTGAGGACGCTGACGCCATCGTCGAGGTTATTGAGACTGGTACGAGTCTTCAGCAGAATGGGTTGAAGGTCATCGAGGAGGTGATGCGCACCAGTGCCCTGTTGATCGCTAACAGAGAGGCGCTTAATGACCCCTCCAAGAAGGAGAAGATTCTGGACATATTGACATTAATGCGCGGTGCTGTGGATGGGGCCAAGAAACTACACATATTCGCAAACGTCAAGAAGAGCAACCTAGATGAGTTGCTTCAACAGTTACCGGCGTTGAAGCGTCCCACCATCAGTGATCTCAGTGACCCTGACTGGTGTGCCATCAACACTATAATAGACAAGGATATGTTCATTCAGATATTGCCGACCCTGAGGCGGCTGGCTCAGGGACTTGTGCTGTACGAGCCTAGACAGGTGCTGCCCCTCGAAGAGATAGTGTTGGAGAATGGAAGATGAAGAGATACACTGAAGAACCAGAAGTATTGACGAGGCGCTGGCCAAACACCCCCGCTGGCAACAGAGAACTGCTGGAGTACGTTAAGCCCATCGTGGATGATGTGGCAGCCCTCGGAGACCAGGCTGTAAAAGAGTATACGACACGGTTCGATAAGGTTGAGCTGGACTCATTAAGGGTATCCTCTGAGGAGGTTCAGGCAGCATATTCGCTGGTATCTCAGGATCAGGTCGATGCTCTCAGGGAGTCACGTAGCCGGCTCATTATGGTTGAGTCGCGGAGACTGGATCAGAACAGTTTTGTCGTTGAGATAAACGAGACGAGGATAAACTGCGTCCTCAAGCCCATTGGTGCAGTTGGTTGTTACGTTCCCGGCGGTAAGGCAGCTTACCCCAGTTCTGTGATTATGAACGTGGTTCCCGCGAAGGTAGCTGGTGTTGATAGGGTTGTGGTCTGCACTCCCCCCGGTAAGGATGGGTGTGTTGATCCACTTACTCTCGTCGCATGTGATGTATGCGAGGTGGATGAGGTCTACAAGGTAGGCGGTGTACAGGCAATCGCGGCGATGGCTTACGGCACCGAAACAATACCTAAGGTGGAGAAGATCGTTGGACCCGGCAACAGATACGTCACCGCCGCAAAGTCCCTTGTCTCTGACACCGTGTCCATCGATAAACCAGCAGGGCCCACCGAGATACTCATCATCGCGGATAACACAGCTGACTCGAGGTTCATCGCCCTTGACCTCATCAGTCAGGCTGAGCATGGACCCGGCGGGTTATCGGGGCTAGTCACTACCTCTATGAGAGTCGCCGACGAAGTGGCTATGCTTGTTGAGGAATATGCGCCATCTCTTAGTAGAGGCGATATTATCTCAGGAGTTCTCGATGAAGGGGGCTTCATATACACGGTGTCAAACATAGACACCGCAATAGATTTCGCAAACAGGTTTGCCCCAGAGCATTTGGAGATAATGACGAAGGCGCCTGAGAATGTAGCAGAGAAGATCAACAACAGTGGATTGATACTTCTCGGCGACTACACGCCGGTCTCATCCACTGATTACTGCATGGGAGTCAACCACGTCTTACCCACGGGGGGCTACGCCAAGGTATCATCAGGAATCACCGTACTTGACTATATGAAGCCAGTGAGCATTGTGCGAGCCACAGAAACTGGATTGAGTTCGGTGAGGCCAAGAGTGGCTGCACTGGCGGATGCCGAGGGATTGCCAAACCACAGAGAGGCAGTGGAGGCTCGCTTCAAGTGAACATAAATGAACTAATCGAGTCCAGTAAAGGCATTGAGCCATACCGTCCGAGTCAAACTGTTGCAGCGATTGCGGTTGGTCTGGGGTTAACATCGAAAGAGGTGTTGAAGCTGAACGCTAACGAGAACCTCTTTTTAGACCCGCTGGCCATGAAGGAGGTGCTTGTGGAAGCAGCGTACGAGACCGATCCAAGGCTCTATCCGCAGGGTGAAGAGGAGAACATCAAACAACGGATAGGTGAGGTTAACGCCGTTAAGCCAAGTCAGGTGATAGTCTCGGCTGGAGGAGATCAGGTGATAGAGCTTCTCTTCTCTCTGCCTCAACGCGGAGAAGCTGTGACGGCTGTGTCCCCTTCTTTCTCCATGTATCCGAGGGCAGCCCTTCAAAGAGGTTTAGCTTACAGGGAGGCGTCTCTGGAGCCTGATTTCTCACTGGATGTGGATAAGGCATTGGAGACCGCTGAGGGTTCATCCCTGTTGGTGGTGTGCAACCCCAATAACCCAACGGGAAACCAGTTCCCACGAGAAGACATCATAGAGCTGGTTAATGGCTTCAAAGGATTGGTGCTCCTAGACGAGGCGTATCAAGAATACTCAAAATATTCACTTGCAGAAACAGCGGAAGAATATGAGAACCTAGTGGTTCTACGAACCTTCTCAAAGGCATACGGTCTAGCTGGGCTAAGACTCGGCTACTGTATCACAAACGAGAAGATAGCTGCGACTCTGCGTGAACGATATTTAATGCCATACCCCGTTTCAAACATCGTCCTCAAGGCAGGGCTCAAGATACTGGGTCAGCAGGATATGATCCGTGAAGCAGTTGAGAAAACCAAGACCGAACGGGCTTGGTTGATAGATGAACTAAATAAACTCGATGGAGTACGTGCCTATCCCTCTGAGACCAACTTCGTATTATTTACTACACGACGGCCATACAACGAGATTTACGACGCTTTGCTAAGCCACGGTATCATAGTCAGGAAAATAGGCGCGGTACTGGGCAATGATAACTGCTTGAGAGTGACCGTTGCACCGAGACCCCTGCTCCAACGATTCCTCGACGCGTTAAAGGAGGCAAACCAATGACAGAATACATAAAACTAGAGAACAAGAGGGGAACCATCTACATCAGAAAAGATAAACTAGCTGACCTCGCGAAGGTTGACACAGTTGTCTTTGACTGCGATGGAGTGCTCCTCGACGTTAGAAACACATACAACGTAGCCATCGCGGCTACCACCCGGATAATCATCGAGGCATTCACGGGCACAGTGATCCCTGAAAGCCTCTTTACGAGTGAATTGAACTTCGCTTTCAAACGCACAGGGGGCTTCAACAACGACTGGACCCACGCCTATGCGGTTATCATGAGGATACTCGCTGAGGTACCGGATCAGCAGCTATTGGAGTTGAACAAATTGGCGGAGGAGAGCCTGAGATATGATTCCCCTAAGGAAAGGTTTGACTATATCGCCGGCAAAGTCAAGGCAGATATATCCATCACTGGACTCTGCGAGAAGTTATTCGAGTTCGCAGCCCAGCTGGACGCATCTGGTATCGAAAAGGTGGATGAATTACTCTTACAGAGAGTAGGGGTGAATATCAAGAGAGCCTTGAAGTTCAGAGGCGAGGTAGGCGAATCCATGGTCAGCACTCTCTTTGAGGAGTTATTCTCGGGAGAAGAATTGTATCGGGAATCCTTCGGCTCTGAGCCTTGTTTTGTGAGACGCGAGAGGGGAGTAGTTGAAGCCGATGAGGTGGTTATCCTTGAAAAGACCATCGATGAATTTGAATCTATACTTGGTGGCTCAAGGTTCGGTGTAGCATCTGGAAGCCTCGAAAACACCGCAAAACATGCGCTTGGGGAGATCAAGGAACGGTTCCCAAAAGGTGGACAGTACTGGCACGACGTAGTGGACAGGGACGCTAAGATGCTGGGTTCAGTTAATCTGCATAAACCAAACCCCTATGCGCTTGTTAAAGCCGCTGAGATGTTTGGCTCCGAGATGGTTCTATTCATCGGTGACACCATGGCTGATTATCTCACCGTGGAGAACGCTGGAGATGGATACCTCTTCACGGGTGTATATGGTTGTGTTCACTGCGGTGAGGATGTTATGCATAGTTTCATGGAGTTAGGCAGCGACGTTGTTGCACCTACAGTGAACGAGATTCCGCTTGTTCTGCGATATGCACGAGGTGAAACGCTGTGAGAGTAGCAGAAATAAGCAGAAAGACTAGGGAGACCCAGATCACGGCCAAGGTAAATCTGGACGGAATAGGCGTATCCGACATCAGTACAGGCATAAAGTTCCTAGACCACATGCTCACAAGTCTAGCGACCCACAGCCTCATAGATATCGAACTCAAAGCAGAAGGCGATCTAAGACACCATATCACCGAGGACACGGCGATTGTACTGGGAGAAGCTATACTGGAAGCCCTCAAACAGGATAATCGGATCACAAGGTTCGCAGACGCCAGTGTACCTATGGATGAGAGCCTAGCCAACTGCAGCATCGATCTTGGGGGCAGACCCTACTCCGTCATTGATCTAGGTCTTGTGAACCCCATGACAGAGGATATGGCAAACGAAGACCTTACTCACTTCATGGAGACCCTGGCCACGAGTCTACGATGCAACATACACCTACGGGTGGTTTATGGCTGTAATGATCATCATAAGGCTGAGGCAGTCTTCAAGGCATTGGCGCGTTGTCTGAGGACAGCCACAGCGATTGATTCGAGACGCATTGGTTCACCAAGCAGCAAGGGAGTCATATGACCAGAATATCTGTGATTGATTACGGCGTGGGCAACCTCTTCAGCATGAGCAATGCGCTGAAGAAGACCGGGGCAGAGGTGGAGATAGTGAAGACCCCAGTCGAGATACTTTCAGCTGACGGTGTAGTGCTTCCCGGCGTAGGTAACTTCGGGGCAGCGGCTCTGAAACTCAACCCACTGGCTGATGCTGTCCGTTTGGCTGCCGAGAACGGCACACCAATACTGGGCAGCTGTCTCGGTATGCAGTTACTATTCGAGAGAAGCGATGAAGGCGATGGAGCCGGTCTCGGCTTGCTCCGAGGAAGGAACATGGGATTCAGTGGCGATGTTAAGACCCCGCATATGGGGTGGAACATCATTACGGCGACCCGTGAGAGCCCACTCCTTACTGGAATACCCGATGGTTCCTACTTCTACTTCGTGCACAGCTACTACCCAGACCCCGTGAATACAGAGGATACGTTAGCTACCACAGTCTATGGGCGTCCCTTCACATCAATAGTTGAACGGATGAACGTCTACGGTACACAGTTTCACCCCGAGAAGTCAGGTAAGACTGGGGCAACCCTGCTATCCAACTTCGTGGGGCTCATAAGGAGGTAATGTTTTGCAGATTATTCCAGCGATTGACATAATGGACACCCAGCTTGTCAGACTTACAAAGGGCGACCCATCAAAGAAACAGAGCTACGACGTGAAATCGCCTCTAGAGGCAGCCTTTGAGTGGACAAGGAGAGGCGCGGAGATGATCCACGTCATCGATCTCGACGCCGCTCTGGGTAAGACGCCGAACACTGAGCTGATACTGGAAATAGCTCGAAAGGTTGAAGCACTTATTCAGGTTGGAGGAGGCATCAGATCAGTTGAAGCTGCCCAGCGTCTCCTAGATGGGGGCATTGAGCGAATAATCCTCGGCTCGATGCTCTTGGGGCAGCCAGATGAGTCACTTGCTCTGCTGGATGAGTATGGTTCAGATAGGGTCGTGGCTGCTCTGGACCACAAAGACGGCTTCCTCGTGGTGAAGGGTTGGCAGGAATCCACAAAGCACAAGCTCACCGAGAGCCTACAAGCTTTCTCTGATCAGGGTTACAGGTGGTTTCTGGTGACCAACGTAGACCACGATGGAACCCTGAAGGGACCAGACTATGAGACATACAGCCTGATAGCCGACAAAGGCAAGATCATAGCTTCAGGTGGAGTAGCCTCAATAGAAGACATAACACGGCTCAAAAAAACAGGAGTGGAAGCCGCAGTGATAGGAAAAGCCCTCTACGAGGACAGGTTCACCCTAGAAGCAGCGTCGGAGGCGGGGAGATGTTAGCAAAACGAATCATACCCTGTCTTGATGTGAAAGACGGCAGGGTTGTGAAGGGAACAAACTTCCTCGACCTCAAAGACGCGGGTGACCCCGTTGAACTTGCGAAACGCTACAACGAGGATGGAGCCGATGAACTTGTGTTCCTTGACATCACTGCAAGTCAGGAACGCAGAGACACGTTAAGGAGTCTCGTGAGGGCTGTTGCGACTGAGATAGACATCCCCTTCACTGTTGGTGGGGGCATCAGAACCATCGAAGATGTTCGCATTATACTGAGGAACGGCGCCGACAAGACAGCCATCAACACAGCCGCGGTGGAGAACCCAAAAGCCATCACCGAGATAGCTGAGGTATTTGGAGCCCAATGCGTTGTTGTGGCTATTGACGTTAAACGCAACTACAACCTCGAAGAGGGTAAAACCATACTGGGGTCAGAGCAGGGGCCCTGCTGGTTTGAGGTCTACACATATGGTGGTAGAAAAGCTACCGGAATCGACGCAATCCAGTGGGCGTCACAGGCAGCTGAACTGGGGGCAGGTGAGCTGCTTGTCACAAGCATGGACCGCGATGGCACCAAGATAGGCTACGATAACGTGTTGAACTCAGCCATCTCCATAGCTGTCAACGTTCCACTTGTGGCTAGTGGAGGAGCAGGGGAACCCATACACTTCCTGGAAGCTTTCACTGTTGGCAAAGCAGACGCGGCTCTAGCTGCGTCGTTGTTTCACTATGATAGCTACCCGGTTCCTGTGGTGAAGCAGTATTTGAAATCAAGGGGGGTGAATGTGAGAATATGATCGTGAAACCAGATGAACTCGACTGGGATAAGATGAATGGTCTGCTGCCCGTGGTAACACAGGAAGCAAACACCCTTGAGGTACTGACATTAGCCTACGTGAACAGGGAGGCTCTTGAGAAGACCTTCGAGACAGGGTGGGCCCATTATTATCGCAGGAGTCACGGAGAGGTGATGAAGAAGGGTGTTACCAGTGGTAACGTGCAGCGCATAGTTAAGGTGCTCACTGACTGCGATAACGACTCATTGGTGTACTTGGTTGAGCAGACTGGCCCAGCCTGCCACTTGGGTGAACGAACCTGTTTCCATAAAGAGGTTACTCAGTGAACTCTTTTTATCTGAGAAGCCTTCTATTTTTCGAGTCTTGAACCCCAGAGTAGTTGTTATCGTTTCGGCGGATGGCGAATGGCAGGCCATCCCCAAGATATTCCCAGACGCCGATTACAAGGAGACCCCTTATGGCCAGTATTTTATCGAGGAGATCAACGGAGAACCCGTGGTCATAATGCATGGAGGCTGGGGTAAGATACCCAGCGCAGCATCAGCCCAGTACGCCATAGACAGGTGGAGTCCAAAGCTACTGGTAAATCTGGGAACCTGCGGCGGCTTCAGGGGGGAAGTGGAACGAGACCAAGTAGCCCTCGCGGATAAGACCGTGGTCTACGACATCATCAACCAGATAGGTGACACAGACTCAGCTATAACCAGATTAACCACAGAGATCGACCTCGATTGGCTCAAAGAACCCTACCCGATCCCAGTGGTCAGAGGCACCATAGTAAGCGGAGACCGAGATATAATCCCCGAAGATATACCTGTCCTGCGGAAAAAATACGGCGCCAAGGTAGGTGACTGGGAGAGCGCAGGCATCGCCTATGTATGCAGCAAAAACAATGTCCACTTACTCATACTCAGGGGAGTCTCCGACCTAGTAGGACCTGAAGGCGGTGACGCCTACGGTGCGAGGATCACTTGGGTTGAGGCGGCTGAGAAGATCATGAAGAACCTCTTCGCGTCTCTGCCGGATTGGCTTGCTTTGTATCAAGAGTAAGAAATATATCCCGCATCCCTCGTTTATGGGGTACGAGCGATTGTAGTCTAGAGGTATGATTTCTGCCTGCCACGCAGACGGCCCGGGTTCGAATCCCGGCAGTCGCACCAATTCTTCTAAACACATCACATAGGGGGAGGGGGGGTATGTACAACAAGTTTGAAATCAGCCCCATATTGAGCAGAGAAGCCCCAGAACCGCCTCTTTCTGGTCTCTAATGGTGACAAAAAGCGCTATGGTAACGGTGAAAACAGTGTACAAACACCGGCTGGTAAGGCTGTTTTATTTGCATACTAACGGGCTTTTAACCACAATTTAGGTGAAAGTTATTTTCACTCGAAGACACATTATAGTCTAAGGAATTTTATGTGGTGATAGTATGTGTCTCACAGAGCAGGAGCGAAAAGTCCTAGGAGACATCTCTAAGGAAAGATTCTGGAAAGACGTCGAGTGGTTCACAGCAAAGGGAGAAAAACTCTCAGGTACGCCACCCAACGAGGCGTCAGTTGACTACATTCTAGGGTCGCTAAAAAACACGGGACTAGCCGCCAAAGCATCCGAGTTTCAGGCTTGGCTTGGGTTCCCCAATCTCTTCGAAGCCGAGGTGAAGATAATGGAACCTGGGGAAAAGGCGTTGAACTGCGTCGCGTTAGCCCAATGCGCATCAGGAGCCGCTGAGGGTGAACTGGTCTACGTCGGAGGAGGCGGTTTAAGTGACTACAATGAGGTGAATGCCAGAAACAAGATAGTGTTAGTTGACTTCAGCAAGTCCCCTGCGAGGCCGTGGAAAAACTACATCGCAGGCGTTTTGAAGGGAGCCGTCGGGTTGATCGTGATAAGCCACAGAGGCCCTAAACGAGCCCTAAACCGAGGCACGGTGAAGTCTGTATGGGGAAACCCCATCCCTGAGAACATAGACCACATCGGCAGGATACCCGCTGTAAACATCTCACGGGAAGACGGAGACTACCTGCAGGGTCTCCTCGATAAAGGACCCGTCAGGGTCACCATGAAGGCAGATGGTTTACGCGGATTCTACAGGACCAGACAGCCCATGACAAGGGTTGAGGGAAGAGGAACCAGCTTCGTTCTACTGGGCAGTCACATGGATGCATGGGGAGCCGCGGGCAGCTGTAACGCATTGGGGTGCGCCTCAACGCTTGAGGCTGCGAGGATATTTGAGAAGAATCATTCCCTGCTCAGGCGCGGCGTGGAGATGGTGTGGTTCCAGGGCCACGAGACGGGCATAATGACTGGTTCTTCTTGGTATCTTGACACTTATTGGGATAACCTGAACACTAACTGCGTCGCATACCTCAACAACGATACCACTAACATGATCCACTCCACCCTCTACACGGCTGACGCCGACCCCGTACTAAGAGACTTCATCGCATCCACCGTAAGGGAGCTGGCTGAGGAGGAGGGAGCGGGGTTCAAGGAACCCGCACCAAAGTATATGCCATACAAGTATGGTGATCAGTCCTTCTATGGGGTCGGGATTCCCTCGGTAAGGGTTCAGATGGCCTTCACCCCAGAGGGCAGGGAGAAGGTGGGGGACGGCGGCGGCTGGTGGTATCACAGCGAATACGATACCTTGGATAAGTGTGACCCAGAGACCATGTATATGGCTGAGAAGGCTCAGACCCTCGTTATTCTGAGGCTGTGCACCTTATCCGTGTTGCCCTACCGGGTTGAAAGGCTCGCGGATTGGACTATCGAAGCCTTAACCGAGATCGATGGCTTAGCTGGTGGCACCCTGAGTCTGGATGAATTAAAGGAGGAAGCCCTTCTCTTCAAGGAAAAATCATCTGCATTGGATGAGGCTACCAGCAGACTGACTGAGATAAGCCAGAAAGGCGATAGCTCTCTCGGTGATAAGATTGAGGCCGCTAACAGAGGGATGATGAAGCTGAGCCGCATCATGAACCCAGTGAACTACACTCTCAGGGGAAGATACGACCAAGACTACTACGGCGCCGAATACGTTCAACCCATACCTATCCTGAGACCAGTAGCTGAACTAGCGAGACTCAACCCAGACGCCATCGAGTATAAAACACTCAGAACAAAACTCATGCGGGCTAGGAACAAGGTCATGGATACCCTACAGGAAGCCGTGTTCATCACCGAACACACAATTAAGAGAATAACATGACACTGTTCCAGTTAACAATGAACAAGGGGGGAGGGGAGTTATTTGATCCCAGCGAAAATTACTCCCCTTAAACCGGAATCAGCCCTAAAACGGATTATTTTTGAGTATGATTAAAGTAGAGCACCGGCTTGGTTACGGTGTT
This sequence comes from uncultured Candidatus Bathyarchaeia archaeon, assembly GCA_964441725.1. GTDB lineage: Archaea > Thermoproteota > Bathyarchaeia > TCS64 > TCS64 > RBG-16-57-9. The sequence continues at coordinate 14,008 of CAYTVK010000025.1, forward strand.
TAAACGTAAAAAAAGCGTCCTGGTAAGCTATCTTTCATACACTATGCGAGCATCTTGGGGAGATCACTTAGATGATGAATTACCACAGTTGGATTCACTGACTGTATCTGATCCCGTGTATTATTACCCGTAGTTATCCCTATGGTTTGAACACCAGCCCTTACTCCAGCCGTCAAACCCACAAAGGTATCGTCAACAAGAACAGCCTCAGACGCCTTAACCCCAAGCTTCTCCAAAGAATACAGGATCATATTCGGCTCCGGCTTGGGTTTATCTACTGTCATGAAACCCACCATCAAATCAAAATAATCCGCGACCCCAAGCTCGTCGAGAATCCTCTCCGCCTCAGTCACAGTCTTGTTCGTAGCCAATGACTGCAGAAAACCCATTCCCTTCACTAAACGCAGGGTCTCGGTTACATCGGGCAACAGCCGCGTGTATTTGATGTCAAGGCTCTGAAAGTGCTTGATATAGATCTGCCTAAGCTCCTCAACCCTATCATGGTATTCCTCTGGCAGAATCTCCCTGAATATCTGGTATAGGCTAACCCCGATTCGAGCCATAATCGCGTCAGGCACATAGGGCTCACCTATCTCCTCCAAGGTAAGCCTAAAGCTCTCCAGAATAGCCCTATTACTGTCTATAAGAACACCGTCAAGATCATAGATAACTAGCCTGACACCGCTAAACATAGCCCATTATACGTCAACCCATTAATCAGTCTTTCACGCGGACTACGCCTTATATCCTACGCCACCCATGAGACGATACATGGCTAGCCTACTGAACACACCGGCTCCTTTGAGCAACGAGATAAGCATGACGATACAGCTGCTGGCACTCAGCTTACTCATCATCGGCTTCATCGTTGTCAAACGCAAGAACTACATGAGCCATGGAGCAGTCATGTTCACCGCAGCACTGCTGAATATTGGAGCTATTCTGACTGTGATGATTCCCTTTGCTCTAAATCTCAGAGACACATCTATTCCGGGGTTCAACCTCCTCTCCGTCTTTTCCAATCCGTACTACTCATCGAGCGCATTCTTGTCCGGAACGGTTAACCTGTTCGCCATGTTGCTTTCGACGGTCATGGTGCCGGAGGTTCCGGCGTGGCTGACGCAGGCGA
>CAYTVK010000026.1:0-15134 GCA_964441725.1 uncultured Candidatus Bathyarchaeia archaeon
AACCAGAACAAAGCAGATAGATTCAGAACAGGCACATCTGCTAAAAGCAACCCAGTTAAAACAAGGGCCTGGATACCGGTTAGGACGAGGTTCGCTGTATCCGGGTTACTGTCCTTCATACCTCTTGTTGCCATGACGCTGCTCAGAGCCGTCGTGAATGACGCAATGAGCGCGATGAATGCTGGAATCATAAAGTAAAGTAGTGTTTGAGGTGAAAAGCCTTAACGTTCCATATGCAGTGGAATGAGTGCTTCATAAATTTAGAGATAAACAATAAGAACCCCCAACTCGAAGTTGATTTGTGAAAGACCTATGGTAACCTGCGAAATGTGCAATAAAACCGGTGAAGAACTCAGCCTCAGAGAGGCAAACCTCAAAGAACAAGGCAAGAAATGGATTTGCCAAGACTGCTGGACAAAACTCTACACCAAGAACAACATCGCAGCAGGCTCCAGTCGAGGCAGCGCACCCTCATGCGGCATGGGCTGCCCAGGCTGCAGACACGCATAATAGAGTTCTTTGGCAGATGCTAAATAGACAAATGCATCTTTTCAAACCGATGCATGATGCGTGAAAAAGTCAAGGTAGCTGTAGCCCAAATTAGCCCAGTTTTTATGGATAAAGAGGCGACTGTCGACAAGACATGTAAGGCGATAGAGGAAGCGGGGCGAAATGGTGCTGAGCTTATTGTTTTCAGCGAGACTCACATACCGGGTTATCCATACTGGAGAGGCACGAACCCCATCAGTAAGTGGAGCGAAAACCAAGTCGAGTATATGAAGAACGCTGTCAGCATACCGGGACCCGAGACTGAGGTACTTGGAGACGCGTCGAGATCAGCAGAGATCATCAGCGTCATAGGATGCACCGAGCTGAGCGACATCAAGGGCAGCAATACCCTCTACAATAGCATCGCCTTCATCGATAAAGATGGAAAACTTCTCGGACGACACAGGAAGTTGATGCCAACTCACGGGGAACGCACTGTCTGGGGTCTAGGTGGACGAGAAGACATACGCGTATTTGACACAGATATCGGCACCATCGGTGGCTCCATCTGCTATGAACATCACATGACTCTTCTAAAGGCTGCAAACGCTTACCTCGGTGAAGAGATACACTGCGCCCTCTGGGACGGCTACTGGGTGATGGATTGGCATCCTGGGAAGAAGCGCAGATACAAGCCCGGTGATGATTATCATCTCTGCGACATCGAGTACGCCTCCAAAGAGTACGCCATAGAGACACAGACATTCGTGTTATCCTCGTGCCAATACATACCAGACGACCAGATGCCCGATGACACAAAGGACTTCAACATAGCGTCAGGGGGATCAAGCATCATCAACCCCGCTGGAGTCTATATAACTGAACCAGTATTCGACAAAGAAACCATTCTCTACACCGAGCTAAATCAGGATGACAGAAGACATACCAAAGCATACTTAGATGCATTAGGGCACTACGCCCGCTGGGACGTACTCAGACTAGACATCAGAGGAACACCGAACCAGCCATTCACTGAACCACAGGAAATACCCTATAGCAAGATCAGGGAGATTGCGGAAAAATACAGCGTAGACCCTGATAAGCTGGAGAAGATGCTAAGAGAACTGGAGTAACTCAGCCTTTGGGGGAAGAGATCACGTGATCCTTACCCCTCGGTTGACCGGGTTACCTCTCTTTGTCTTGAAGATGCTAGCAACCCAGTCATGCAACTGCACAAGCATATTTATTGCGTCCTAGTCAAAAACTGGATAAATACGTGAAGAGAATTAACTGATTCCTGTATGAATAATTGTTTTAGACCCATAAAACAGAGTATACGCCATGGTTACAGCTGACCTTGGCAAACTGATAGGGATTCAAAGCAAAGTACTCGATGAGCGACGCGAATGCCTGATAATGCTCCCGGAGAGCTACATAGGGTCAAACAACAGGTACCCTGTGCTCTACATACTTGACGCCAACTTCTCACCATACTACGAGAAAGACCTCTTCACGGTCCAATGCATGAGGCTTGTACAGCAGGTACCCGAACTCATCATAGTCGGAGTCTACAACACGATACGAGACAGGGACATGATACCAGTCACAGTACCAGAGAAAGAAGACTCAGGGGGAGCTGAAGAGTTTCTAGAATTCATCACAGAAGAACTTCAACCAGCCATCAATACAACCTACAGGACAACAGACTACAACTTAATCTACGGAGCAAGCAACGCTGGACTATTCACTATCTACGCGTTATTGAAAAACCCCAAGGCGTTCAATGGAGTGATATCCTCTAGCCCCATGATCGGCTGGTGTGAAGACACAATCAATGAGATAATGTCTGAGAGCTTCAAAAACCACAGCTACAGCAACAGACTCTATATAATCTACGGAAAAGACGACTACCCAGAAGTAACAGACACAGTACCAGTCTTCACAGAGCACCTAACAGCGAACGCACCAAACGGGTTAAGATGGAAACTTAAATACTTACCAGACGAAGGCCACGTACCCTATACCAGCATATACGATGGTTTAAGATTCCTATTCCCGAAGAGAAGCTAACGAGTCTGACTGCGAAGAACCTCAAAGGCCGTTGAAGCATCTTCCTCGTTGATTATGAGATTGATCTCGCCCTGACTGAAGAAAGCATCCACAAGATGCACTCCATGTCTGAATAACAGGTCAGTGAGCATAGCAATCCTATCATATTTCGATGTCTCCTGCGCCAACTGAATATTTAATTCGGCGAAACCCTCCCTCAGAACAGGATCATACTGCCAGAGATCCTGCATAAACTCATGCATCTCATGACTAGTAGTGACTATCTTCACGCTTCCCTGAAACTGATGTATCTTGATATTAGAGCCATGTTTGTGCATCCCCTGAAGCTGCTCAAGAATAGTAACCTGCTCCTGCGGATCAGTATGAATAGTCACATCCACTATGTCTGTCACGAGGTTAAAACGCGCACCCGATAAAGCGCTCTCCGGTTGACGAATCTCTTCATCGCTTGATTCCCTGCTGAACCTCATTATGGCGGTTACGATGGTGTTCGGGTCAACCTCGTTTCCAGCCATGTCCTGTACTTGTTCCTGTATGTATCTGGCGACTGCGCTGTAGTTGATTACTTGCATTCGGAGCCCTCTGTAGAGGTATGGGTTCTGTGTTATGATGACCCTGACTGCTTCTTGCACTGAGCTCCTTCTGCTTGACATCATATCTTGTTAAACCAGCGTAGTATAAAAATTTATGACATGTAGTTATAATTTCAGGGTTTCTGGGTTTAGTTGTTAAAATAATCATAAATATGTCATAATTCTGACATTTTGACATAAACTTTATAAACCGGGCTTCAAAGACAACTACAAGACCAAAAATGGCATGGATAAACGACGAAGACATAAACAAACTGTTTGACCGCATGTTCAGAAACCTGAGCACAAACCCAGGCGACCCAAACGTCCAGTCATGGAGCTACGGCTACAGTATGATCACAGGACCAGACGGGAAACCAGTCATCAGGGAATGGGGAACAGAACTACCAGATGGAACAAATCCATTGAAACCGCAGCCATACATACCGGGAGTACCGGAGCTGCTTTCACAGGTAGATATTGACCCCGAGAAAAAACTTTTACGCGTCATCGTCGAAATGCCTGGATTCACAAAGGAATCAATACGGATAACTGGAACAGAAAACACGCTACGGCTATCAGCAGACAACGAAGCCAGACACCTCGACACAGAGATACCCATCAACGCCATTGTAGACCCAAAAACTGCGAAGGCAACCTACAAGAACGGCGTACTGGATGTAAAAATGACGCTTCTAAAAACACAGGAACCCGACGGCGTGGACATACAGGTCAATTAAATCCAGTTTTTTCAGTTTATAAAAAATGAGTAAAGACAACTAAACATGAGGAGATAATATGTCAGAAATCTCTCTTAGAGTAGCGGAAGCACCGCAGAACCTAGTCGGCAGGGGAATAGCCGTCATAGACCCCAAGATCATCCAAGAACAGGGATGGCAGAGCGGGGACGTAATCGAGATCACGGGAAAAAACAAGGCATACGCCAAGGTATGGCCTAGCCAAACCGTGGAATACGGCAGGGGATTGATACGAATCGACGGCTACATCAGGAGCACAGCCGGAGTAGGAATCGACGAGAGAGTCAATGTACGCAAAGTAGAGGCAAAGCAAGCCACAAGCTTAACGATGTACCCAACGGAGCCTCTTCGCATCGTTGGAGCAGAGGGTTACTTAACCCAGCTGCTTGAGGGCAGGGTAGTAACACAGGGCAGCAGCATCACCATCAACATAATGGGGCGAAGAGTCGAGATGCTGATTACAAAAGTAGAGCCCAAGGCAGACGTAGTCATAGTTAACAGAGGCACCCAGATACAGTTCACGGACAAGGAACCCAAACACACAACAGGCAACATACCAAATATCACATATGAGGACATAGGTGGACTCGACAGAGAGATAGCCAAAGTCCGAGAAATGATCGAGCTACCCTTAAAACACCCTGAGCTTTTCGAGAGACTGGGCGTAGAGGCACCAAAAGGAGTGCTGCTGCATGGCCCGCCTGGCACAGGCAAGACCCTGCTAGCTAAAGCGGTGGCAAACGAGACCAACGCCAACTTCTACCACATAGGTGGACCCGAGATCATGAGCAAGTTCTACGGGGAATCCGAGGAACGCCTCAGGGAGATATTCAAGGAAGCCGAGGAGAACGCCCCTAGCATCATATTCATCGATGAAATCGACAGCATCGCGCCAAAACGTGAAGAAGTAAGCGGAGACGTCGAGAAAAGAGTAGTCAGTCAGCTACTTACCATCATGGATGGCTTGGAGAGCAGAGGACAGCTGGTAGTAATAGGCGCCACCAACAGGGTAAACGCCCTAGACCCAGCCCTCAGGAGACCGGGGAGATTTGACAGAGAGATAGAGATAGGACTACCAGACCGCAAGGGAAGACTACAGATACTACACATCCACACACGGGGAATGCCGCTGAGCGAAGACGTAGACCTAGAGAACATCGCCTCCAGAACCCACGGCTTCGTGGGGGCAGACCTAGAGGCGCTGGCAAAAGAAGCCGCCATGGGTGCATTACGACGCATACTGCCTGAGATTAATCTGGATGAAGAAAGCATCCCAGCGGACCTACTGGACAAAATCAATGTAACAATGGATGACTTCGAGAACAGCCTGCGTGAAGTACCCCCCAGCACAATGCGCGAGGTGTTAGTTGAGTCCCCCAATATACACTGGGATGAGGTGGGTGGATTAGAAGAAGTAAAACAAGAGCTCATGGAAGCCATCGAGTGGCCCCTCAAATATGGCGCAATCTTCGATTACGCCGCAGTGAGCCCCCCGAAAGGCATCATGCTCTACGGCCCACCGGGCACAGGAAAGACCCTGGTAGCCAAAGCGGTTGCAACAGAGTCTGAGGCCAACTTCATCAGCATCAAAGGTCCAGAGCTGCTCAGCAAATGGGTCGGCGAATCAGAGAGAGGCGTAAGAGAAGTATTCAGGAAAGCCAGACAGGCAGCACCCTGCATAGTCTTCTTCGACGAGATCGACAGTATCGTGCCACCAAGAGGCAGAGACCTAGGCAGCAACGTCACCGAGAGAGTGGTCAGCCAGATACTCACAGAGCTAGACGGCTTGAACGCGTTGAAAAATGTGGTAGTAATAGCAGCCACCAACCGCCCGGACATGGTTGACCCAGCCCTCATGAGGCCCGGAAGAATCGACAGGATACTATACATACCTAACCCAGACAAGGATTCACGAGAAGCAATCCTAAAAATACACACAAAAGGTATGCCACTCGCAGAAGATGTGGATATGGACAAGCTAGCAGAGCAGACAGAGGGCTATAGTGGAGCAGACATAGCAGCAACCTGCCAAGCAGCGAGCCAGATAGCAATCCACGAGCATCTGATGAAATACAGCGACCCGAAGGAGGCAGTTGAACACAGGGAAGAACTCAAGGTTACGACGAGTCACTTCAAACAAGCCTTCAACAAGGTAAAGTCCAGCAGCTATCAGAAAGCCACCATCTTCTGGGACCAAAACAAGGACACTAACAACCTAGTGGCCTAAACCCCTCTTTTAAGAGAGCAACAAGACCAGCAGAACAGACATCAACCCGGTGAGGTAGACACCGTCAAAGGTGCCTGCACCACCTATGCTGATGACAGGCCCGACCCCAGCTATTTTGCCCAGATTCAACAAATCAGCTCCAATCAATGCGCCAAGCGTGCCTCCGATGTACGCTATCTGGGTTGCACAGCTAACGGGACTAACATAGTTCACGAGAAAGACCGCGAAGGCGGTCATTGTGGGCGGTCCCCAAGCAGGTGTTGTGATGCCCAGTCCGTCTACTATTTGTGCACTCTGATTGGTTGAAAAAATAACCAATACGAGTACGATTAATACCTGCAGATAACTGGTCCAAACATTAGTTGAGCATGAAGGAATGGAAACCAGTAACAAATACCCGCTGATGATAGCTGGAATTATTGCTCCACCAAGATTAATCATAACAAGAGTCTCTTTAGCCCCAGCCTCCATGTGGGGAACAATACGTCGAGCCCCAAAGACATCAATCTCCTCAATCAATGTGACAGGATGAGGACTCTCCAATTTGAACAACGGCAGATTCACAGCACTACCGATAAGGCTGAGTAGAGTTATGGCCCAGAAATACTCTTGAGGGATTCCAATTGTGTTGACAAGAAGTCCCCTGAAAAAGCTGAGAAAATACCCCGCTAAGGTAAATAACAGAAAAGCCAAGAACACTAGGTAGAGAAGATTAAACGGCCTGTAGATGAGGCTTCTTACATTGCGCATGAAAAAATAAATGAGTACGAGAATTTATTTTTAGCCTATCCAGAGACGAGATACCTATATTAACTGTCCAATAATCATACTCAGCGAGTGCGCAAAATGCCGATGAGACAACCAATAGTATGCATGCTAGGTCACGTAGACACGGGAAAGACAAGCCTCCTCGACAAAATCAGGGGAACCGCGGTACAGATGCGAGAAGCGGGGGGATTAACGCAACAGATCGGTGCCAGCTACTTCCCATTTGATACACTTGTCGCCATCACACAGAAACTAATGCAGAACGTCAATCTCGACGTAAAGGTACCTGGGTTACTGGTTGTTGACACACCGGGTCACGAGGCATTCGCTAACCTCAGGACAAGGGGAGGCAGCGTTGCAGACATCGCGATACTGGTGGTTGATGTCATGCATGGTTTCGAGAACCAGACATACGAGTCCCTTAACATACTCAAATCAAGAAAAGTGCCATTCATTATTGCAGCAAACAAGATTGATAGAATAGATGGATGGTTGAGTGAAGAAAATAGACCCTTCATGAAAAGTTATCAGGTTCAATCAAAATGGGTAAAAGAAGACCTAGATAACAGGCTTTACAACATGATGGGAGCCCTCAGTAGAGAGGGAATCAGCAGCGAACGCTTCGACAGAGTGCGCAACTTTACAAAAAACGTAGCCATAGTCCCTGTCAGCGCCAAGACCGGGGAAGGAATGGGGGAGTTACTAGCGGTTCTCATTGGTTTGACGCAGCAATACCTCGAACAGAAACTACAGGTAACAGATGGCCCTGCTCAGGGAACAGTCTTAGAGGTGAGGGAAGAAACAGGACTAGGTACCACCCTCAACGCCATTATTTATGAGGGCATACTCCACGCAGATGACACAATAGTAATCGGCGGAAAAGAGGGACCGATCACCACAAAAATAAGAGCCATATTAATCCCTCAGCCTCTGGAAGAGATAAGGGATTCAAAGAAGAAATTTAACAGCATCCCTGAAGTGCACGCGGCAGCAGGGATCAAAATAGCAGCGCCAGACATCGATGAAGCAATTCCCGGCTCACCTTTAATCGCGGTGGGAGGAGACGTAACCCTTGAACAGGCAGTTGAAGAAGTTGCCTCTGAGATGGAGCGCCTCAAGGTCCAGACCGAGCAGACAGGCATCATGGTAAAGACCGATACACTTGGCAGCCTAGAGGCCATCGTTGAGAGTCTTAGAGATAAAGAGATCCCCATCAGGATCGCGGATATCGGAGATGTCAGTCGCAGAGACGTAATGGAGGCTCTCAGCGTTAAACATGAAGACCAATTCCTCGGAGTAATACTTGCATTCAATGTTAAAATACTCCCGGACGCGGAGAAAGAGGCACAGGATCAGAAAGTACCCATCTTCTGGAATGACATAATCTACAACCTCATGGACGAATACATCCGCTGGGCAGATGAAGAAAGGGAAGCAAAAGCTCGCAAAGAATTCGACACACTGGTCAAACCAAGTAAATTTGAGATAATGGAAGGATATATATTCAGACGCGCCAAACCAGCAATATTCGGAGCAAAAATACTTGCAGGCCACATCACCACCAATATCTACTGCATAAACCAAGACGGAGAACGCATAGGTAGAATCAGCCAGATACAGGACAGCGGAAAAGCTATTCCAAGAGCCGATGAGGGAAAAGAGGTAGCAGTGGCTATGCCCCAGCCCATCGTAGGTAGACATATAAAAGAGCGTGATCTCCTGTACGTAGACATTCCAGAGAAAGATGCGAAACTCCTGCGTACAAAGTTCGCAGACAGACTCACTGAAGACGCACAAGAAGCTCTTCAGGAGTTGATCGAACTGAAACGCAAGAAAGACATACTCTGGGCAGTATAGGAGAATAGAGAAAAATGCCAATATTCATCATCTCAGACCCCTCGGCGGGAACAAGTCAAAGAGTAGAGATTGAAGATGCTCAACTCAGGCCCCTCGTCGGAACAAGAATTGGGCAAACCATCGATGGCTCAATTGCGGGAATGCAGGGTTATAAACTAAAATTCACAGGTGGAACAGACAAAGACGGTATACCGATGCGTCCAGATGTTCATGGAAGCGCAAAGGCACATATCGTACTCAGCGGAGGAGTCGGTTACAAGCCAAAGAATGAGGGAGAGAAGAAACGCAAGGTAGTAAGAGGGAACACAATCAGTTCCGAAATAACCTTCCTAAACTTCAGTGTAGCAGAGGCTCCCAAGAAGAAGAAAAAGGAAGCTGCACTCGAACCCGAGGCTGAGCCGGAAGAGGTTCCAGTCGAGGAAGAAAAAGAAGAGTAAATCTTCAAACTAGTTCTTTTTACCTGATAATAATTGTTTGAAATCTTCTTCGCCTTCACTGTACCCGCTTGCGACGACGAGGTCTCCGGGCTCCAGTCGCGTGTTTGGCCTTGGACGCATCCAGTGAGAACCACGGCGGATATACAAGACCCACATCCCAGTCTCATCAGCTATCTGGGCTTGCTTCAATGTCTTTCCTGCAACAGGTGAATTTCTAGATACAATAACGTGTTCAACGGTCTCCTCGGCGTCCTGAATAACCATGCTCAGAATCGGGTGCGGCTCTCCGCCACGCAGCACAACCTCGGCTATCTCGCTTGCAGCGTCCGCTATCCTCTCTGTGACATTGCCCATTCGTATAATGCCAAGTAGCTCCCTTGGGTTAGTGGCCTCGTCTGTGCAGGAGAGCACTTCGCACTGGAAATTGATGTGAAGATCATCCATTCTTGTCTCCAAGTTCATCACCTCTTCGGCGAGGTAATTGCTGTTCAGTAGAAGAGCAGAGTAGGCTAGATCCATCATCATCTCGCTGGTATCCTTCAAGGTAACCAGATCGCGGGTTATCTTCTCCCAGTGCTGTTTATCAGCCTCACTCAAGATAATCCACCTCCGCCTTAGCGGCCTTGCTCAAACTCTCTAATCCGTCAGCTGTGCCACGGGCAACCAGCACATCATCAGGTAGGATAATCTCCTTATCAGGGTTGATATGCCAGATTTGACCGCGACGAATAGCGATTATGTCGACACCCACCTCAGCGGCCAAGTCAAGATCATCGATGGTCCTGCCTGCAAGGAACGAGTCTTCATCCACTTTTACCCTGATCAGGTGTTCTTCCGCCCTCTGGAATACTTCTCTCACAGCTGGATGAACCTCAATATCATGTATGACTAGGCTGGCAATATCTGCTGCCGCATCGCTGATGGCGTTAGTTAGACTTCCCACCTTGGCTACCCCGGATAGTTTCTCTGCGTCGTCTTTGTCGCGGGCAGCGAGCATGAGGTTCATGTAAAGCAAATAGACCAAGTCATCCACTTTGGTCTCCAGCTCCATGACTTCCTCGGCCAAGTCCTTGTTATGGAAGAGAGCAGCCGAATACGCGAGGTCTATCATAAGCTCTGAGATATCCTTCATCTGAATAAGCGTCTCACGCACTGGGGCCGGCCTATACTCTGTCTTCTTTACCTTTATCATAAAAGCAGTTCAACCCGATCAATGGAAGCATGCAATCTACACCCAATGAATCAAAACTACAATGCTAAAACCTATTCTTTAACCTTATTGGTTAAAGAAAATTACACACAGGTTATCACCCGTATCGAACCCAGCGCATAAAATAGTGTATTCAATAAAAACGATGTATTAAATGAAAATTGTAGTGGTTATCATTCAGGGTAATTGATCTTATAGATCAACACATAGCCGTGTTCGCTGATATAGACTGGCTGAAATACATCGAAGGGAGGTACCTGATACATTAGCTTCACGAGTGTACTCTGCAGGTATCCCTGTTCATATACGCCTGCAGTATAGTTCACGTAGTCATCAAGATTCAACCCCGCTATCTGGACCATCCACTGCCACTTCACGTTATCACCAAAAGGCCACTGAGAATTGGGGTTACTCGGGTTATAGGTGACAAAAACCACTATGTAATCGGCGTTATATTGGTCCAGAATCTTTATCGACTCATTGGGCTGAAGCATCATAATCTTACCGATCTCAGCGATCTGCTGTGTCGTCTGAGTAGCACCGTCAGCCATAGTGGTCTTATTAGCCATGGTCTCAATCCAGTACCCATAATCCCACCAACTGCACACCACAGAGCCATCTGTGATGTTAGCCTTCATCCAAGCAAGAGCATCGGGCCAATCCTTGGCGTATTCACCGTTAACCGGGACGCTTATACTGCTAGATGCGAGCTGGGTTGGTTGATCTGCTGAATCCAAAGCGCTGTAAACATTTGGAACCATCGCCAATAACAGGAAGCCGATGAAAACCAGCACTAGGGGCTTGCTTACTCCAAATACCATCTGCCGCCGCTTGGCTGCTCTGCCACTCACTGGTGTTTGTTCATTCAAAAATGGTTTGACTGCTTTAACAAGTCCATATCCACCCATGAGGCTGGCTGGAGCAGTGAGTATCTGTGTCAGTCTAGACATTACTCCAGCAAAGTATAGGCTGGTTAAGAAGAATAATATAGCGTAGAGGTTTTTCTCATCGGTTTTCTTAATACTGAAATACGTGCCGAATACTGCTAGTGGCAGAATTATGCCGAAGTTGTTGAACAAAGTTGTCCATGGAATTACGTGGTTTTCTGCTACCGATGCGTATATGGCGCTATCCGTTGATGTGAATGGGTTGAGTACCTTGAGGAACTTGAACCCAATGGGTATGTTAATGCCTATAGCTGGGAGTACGAAGATTGCTAGAACAGCTAGACCGAATAAACCTGCGGCAGCTACGCTTACTAAGCCTATATCGATCTTGTCTTTGATGAACTCATAACCGATTAGTACAAAGATCAGAGCGAAGGCTGAGACGCTGTCTAATCCAAGGACACTCAATGGTCCTAACCTTGGAGTGAAGAACACAATTAGGAATCCGACACCGATAGTAATGATGTATGTGATGAGGTGTCTCAGCTCGTATTTCTCACTGATGACGAGGAATACCATGTAAAGCATCAGCATTCCCGTCATGTATTTGGCTGCCCCCCAACTGGCATACATCAAGCCCAGAGTCAGACCGGACAAAACACCGTAGATAACTCTATGCTCGATGCTTCTCGCCTTATCGCTTGAGCGGAGGAAGAAGAGGCTAGTTGCAATTATTGCAAATATTCCGATGTTCTCAGTGTCAAAGAAACCTATTGAAGTTCTCTGTATAAAAGCGGGCATAATTGCAAGGAACAAGGCTGCGAATATTCCCGTGGGTCTACCGGAAACCTCTCTGCCAAGGTAGTAAATGGTGATTATCGTCACTACGGCCATGAAAACAGGGAAAAACAGACAGACATTGTATAGGCTTATTCCCAAACCAACAGTTCTCTGCACAAGGTACAGGAAAGCAGCTGCAAAGGGGATACCGGGGTATGCGCTGTTAGCGATGTTTCTCCCCATGGGGTACCAACTGAGAGCATCATGCCATGTCCACCATGCCGCAAAACCATGATCCACAATGTACTGGGTCGCTCTATACTGGAAGAGTGGGTCGAATGCTGTAAAGTAAGCACCGTACTGGAGGGGTAATACTCTGAGTATTGCGGCTGCTATTGCTATGGCTGCGACTATACTTATCTCGATGGCTTGCAGTCTAGTTGGTCTTAGTCTGTTTAGGATGTCTTGTGTGTGTTTTTCGATGTCTTGCGCCATTCTCTGACTTCCTTTTCATGAATGATATGCGAGGCTTTTATTTAAATTGAGATAACTCCAGTGTTGCTCCGGTATAAACATATAAGTAATCACCAGCCTGAGTTGATGCATACCTGCTAAAATCGCTGAGACGAGACAATCCTTAACAACCATGAAGGCTCTTTGAAGCATAATGAGCCTCAACTTTTCAACTAAAAGCGCCACCATCGAGGAAAAAACCCTGTACGGCTCCATCGGCGAATTGGAGAATGCAGTTATAGTGTTCTTCTGGGTGGGAGAGAAACCGAAGCTGGGTAGCCTCAGCGTCACCCTGCCCGATAAGACAGGCAGTCAGCTGTTAGGGGAGAGGGATGAGATAATCTCACGGATGATTGGTGAGAGAGTCGCTTCTAGTCTCGGTAAGATTGCGCTTGTTTCAACTAATCTACCCAAGGGTTTTGACGGTAGATCGGTTTTGAGGCTGTTGAACGATATGTTGAGTGATGATAGTTGAAAAATCTAAGAACGTTTTTAGAGGAAATCGAAGACGAGATTGTAACCATCGAGGAACCTCTTTCGAGGAAATATGAGATAGCCGCCGCGTTACAGAAGTTTGACGGCGGAAAAGCTGTGATGGTAAAAGAGAAAGAGACAGGGATCATGGTAGTTGGAGGAGTCAATGGAAACAGGTCAAGACTCCTCAGGTCCATTGACGCGACCCCTGAGAAGCTTTACCCCATGATGATTGAGGCCACCAAGAATCCCCTAAAGTGCGACATAGATGATGGACCGGTTAAGGAAGTGGTTGAGGAGGGAGACTTGAATAACATCCCCGTGCTAACCCATTTTGAGGGTGATCCCGGCCCTTACATTACATCGGGGATACTTCACACAAAGGGACCGAATGGTGAGCATGAGAACGTCAGCTTCCATAGACTACTGGTGCTAGATAGCAGGAGAATGGCAATAAGAATTGTTCCAAGACACCTATACAGGATTACGCAGCAAGCCAAGGAACAGGGAATAAAGTCGTTAGATGTCGCAATTACCATCGGACATCACCCCGGTACGCTGCTAGCGGCTGCTCTTCCAGCAGGTTATGGAACAACGGAGTTTGACGTTGCTAACAGGCTCTTAGGGGGCTCGTTGAAGCTGACTCAGTGTGAGCATGTTGATGCGTATGCCCCTGCTGACGCTGAGCTTGTCTTGGAGGGTAAGCTGAGGCTGGATCAATTGGTTACAGAGGGCCCGTTTGTTGATCTCTCCGGTACGTTTGATGTCCAGCGTCAGCAACCAGTGATTGAGCTTGTCGGGGTAATGCACAGAGAGGACTATATTTACCACGGCCTGCTTCCAGCGGGAAGTGAGCATCGATTGCTGATGGGTATGCCACGTGAGCCTCGTATATGGGAGTATGTTAGAAACGTTGTTCCAAACGTGAGGGGCGTAAACATGACCGTTGGAGGAATGGGCTGGCTGCACTGTGTGGTGAGCTTCGAGAAGTTCCGTGAGGGAGACCCAAAGAATGTTCTGATGGCTATATTCGCGGCTCACCCCAGCCTCAAACACGCTGTGGTTGTGGACAGCGACATTGATCCATATGATATGCAGCAGGTTGAGTGGGCTATCGCCACACGTTTTGAAGGCGACCAAGATATTCTACTGGTTCCGGGGGCTAGGGTAAGCAGTTTAGATCCAGCGGGGGATCAAGAGAAAGAGCTTGGCTGCAAGGTGGGCATTGATGCTACTCGGCCTATGTTCAAGGACCCTGAGGGTTTCAAACGCGCCGAGATACCGGTCTCTGAGAAGCTGAAGGATATACTGGATAAGTATAACTAACTTCTTTTATTTATTAGTAACAGTTAATTATTTGTTTTTGTTTTTATTCTGGGGTTCATGAGTCAACTTAGGGTTGCAGTCATTGGATGTGGCCAGTGGGGATACCATCATGCACGGGTTTACAGTGAATTACCCCATGTGAAACTGGAGGCAGTAGTCGACGTTAACCCTGAGCGTGTTCAACTGGTTACTGAGAGGTTTCACTGCAGGGGATATGGTTCCCCTGAAAGGATGCTTGAGGAGTCCGATGTAGACGCTGTCTCGATATGCACTCCTGCAATAACTCATGAAGAGTTGGCTAATCTAGCCTTGCTTGCGAGGAAACATGTTCTTGTGGAGAAGCCCATGACCAATACCTGTGATGAGGCGTTGAGGCTCATCGATAATGCTCGTAGGTTAGGGGTTTTCCTCTCCGTTGGATTCGTTGAGCGTTTTAACACCGCTGTTCAGGAATCAAAGAAGATCATTGAGGAAGGCGAGATAGGTAACGTCCTCATCTTGCATACGAGGCGGGTGACGAGAAGACCTGAGAGAGTGGGTGATATTGGGGTCGTGAAAGACTTGGGGATACATGATATCGATGTCGCTAACTATATTATGGGTGCCTCCCCTGAGACTGTTTACGCCACGATGGGAAGTCACAGTCACTGCTTTGAGGACTACGCGAACATAGTGCTCGGCTACAGTGGAAAGAGATGCGCCTTTATTGAGACTAACTGGTTGACTCCGAAACGGGTTAGGACATTAACCATCACTGGGTCTGAGG
>CAYTVK010000027.1:0-14941 GCA_964441725.1 uncultured Candidatus Bathyarchaeia archaeon
GCAAACGGCTTATGGAGACTACTTTAGAGTTCAGCCTCGTTATCACCTCAACACTCGATGGCAAGACGAGACCATCCCCTCTATTACCTAATATGAACCCTATTTTCTCTGAAAACGATAAAGAATCTGGGATATACTCCTCCTCTTGAAGAAGAGAGTCGAGTCTCTCTATGATCTCAATACGCCTATTTTTAGTCAGTCTGCTGATATCCGGGAGATCAAGCAAGACTCTGTTGTCCTGGAAGGTCAGTTGAAATTTATCACCATCATCTGAACCTGCTCGAATAATCTCTAACTCATCCCTGTATGATTTCATCTGGTTCTACTTTAGAAAGTCCTGAAGATCCTTGACGACGGACACCAGTGTCACTATGATGGTCTTCCAGTTCTCCATAGCCATCTTCACGTTTTCCTCATGAAGTTGAAGCATCCTCTCATCAATCACCATCTGATTACCGTCACTGTCCTTCACAGGAATCTTCACAATGATATCCCCGTCGATCTGGATCACTGTTTTTGCGCTGATACCCGTCTCCTCAACGTCAAAGACCTGCTTCTTCCCGCCATTGCGTTTATCCTCTATCTCAATCGTAGTGATTGAGCCGGTGGTTGTAACCACTGACAGCTCATATAGATCTGTAGCCATATCATCAAGGACTTTACCTACTTTCTTTACGACCTCTGTTAAAGCACTCACATCAATTACCCTAACTTTATTGTAAAAATATGAATCTAAAAGAGTTCCGACGAGCCATTTTAAGTTGAAAAAAGGTCGGTGAAAACAGCTCAACATATACATGTGTCCGCTGGAAAGTCACTAATCTTTAAAAATAATCCAAACTCATCAAATCTTAGGAAGTGAATATTCTGTCAGTTAAAACAACACCCGAGTACATCGACCTATTAAATCAAGGTGTAGCACGGGAACTGCAAGTCTCAGTCCAGTATATGCTGCAGCATACGAAGATAGAGAAACTAATACGTAAAGCAATCCCAGAGAACATACTACTGGATAAGACCACGTACGAGGCAATGGGTGCATTCCTGAAAGACTTCGCAATACAGGAGATGAAGCACGCAGCCGCCATCATGGAGCGCATATATTATCTCGGCGGTGAAGCCACAACAAAGGCAAGCAAACCCGTTGTGGGTAACACATTGAGCGAGTTCGCTAAACATGGGGTGAAAGCAGAGGAGGAAGCTCTGATTCTATACAGGAAGATCATTGAGATGTCTAAGAGCCTCGGCGACTATGAGACCTATGATCTGTTTGAGAAGATCTACGGGGACGAAGAGGGGCATCTCTTCCGGTTCCAAGAGTACGTGGATTTTGAGGATGAACCTGATACCGCTGAGGGAGAGGTCTCTGAGTGGCGCAAGATATTTACAGACGATTACTTTGCGTTGCTCAACAAGGCCGCTGCGAGCGAGATATCCGCCATAGTCCAGTACACTAACCAGCATGAGAAAGCCAGTCTGCTTAAACTACGTAAAAGGGACAATCCTCTTGAGGTAATCACCTACAGTAATAAGGCTCAGGTTGTCAGCGATCTGCTGAAGAGCGTCTTCATGCAGGAGATGGAGCATCTTGAGAAGATATCTGAGCGTATCTATCTGCTTGAGGGCGAGACTACCACGAATCCTGACCCGATTCCACGTGTTGGAGCAACAGCTGATGATTTCCTGAAGCTGGATCATCAGGCGGAAAACGACGCCATCATGCTCTACAGGAAGATTATCGAGGAAGCTATGAAGCGCGGCGACACCGCTACAAGGTGTATGTTTGAGGAGATCGTCCAGCAGGAAGAAGAGCACTACTGGAAATTCGACGATTATCTCAAATAAACCACTTTTTTAATCATCAAGTTAATCAAACATCTTAGTGGTATCTATGTCTGATCACTGGACCAAGAAGCTGTTCCTAGAAGAACCCGAGCTATTCAAGGCGTTTATAGAGGATCGGCTTGAGAAGACCGAGTCTGAGATAGAGGGACTTCTGAGGCTATTCTCGAAGCACAATGTGCCACAGGATGGGTTAATACTGGACCTCGCCTGCGGGATTGGGCGTATATCCATTCCACTCGCGAAGGAAGGTTACAACGTTGTTGGGCTGGACTTCTCCCCCTCATACATTCAAGACACGATAGAGTACGCCAAGAAGGAAGGCGTCTCGGAGAACACACGCTTCATCGAGGGCGATATTAGGCAGGCTGGTTCGCTGCTCAGCGAGTATATGAGTGAATTTGATGCAGTCTTGAACATGTGGACATCGATGGGTTACTGGGATGAAGCAACAGATGTGAGCATCCTCAGCCAGTCACACAGCCTTACCAAGCCCGGCGGAGTCTTCATAATGCATACAGTGAACAGAGATCGTTTAATCAAGAAACTTCAGGGCAAGGACTTTGTCTTCAGGGACGATGGGCTGGTTATACTCATGGATCAGGAACTGGACCTTGAGTCCAGCCGCGTCATAAACTATTGGACCTACTATAAAAGAGAGGGCGACGATCTGCGTTTCCTGAAGAAGGTGGAGCTTAATCACAGGGTTTATTCTATTCACGAGTTGAAGAAACAGTTCCAAGACGCTGGTTGGAATTATCTCGCATCTTACGGTGGATTCGATCTACCCCCTCTTACTGCAGACTGCTTCTCGATGATCGTGGTCGCCCAGAAACAATAAACCCTTGATCAACCTATCCACATCTCTTTTTATCTCAAACCCAATAATCATAATGACTTGTCAGAGAAAAACCCCCGATACTTTGGCTCCATAGAGGATTGGCGCAGCTGGCTGAGCGAGAACCACACAGAAGAAGACACAATATGGGTTATTCTACAGAAGAAATCATCCAGCAAACCCGGCATAATGTACGAGGAAGCAGTAATGGAAGCCATAGCCTACGGATGGATCGACGGCAAGATGAAGCGCCTCAACGATGACGAGTTCATGCAACGTTTTTCGCCCCGCAGAAGCGTTAGCAGGTGGTCTATCAGTAACAGGAGGCGCGCTGAGCGTCTGATGTATGAGGGAAGGATGACTCCAGCTGGGATGAGAATCGTGGAAGAGGCGAAATCTGATGGGCGCTGGGATAAAGCATACTCAACGAGCAGAGGACCAGTCGATCCCCCAATGATCTGCTTGAGGCGTTAAATAAGAATAGAGTGGCTCTGGAGAACTTCAAAGGATTCCCCCCGTATGCTCGCTTCATGTATATCCACTGGGTGAATGAGGCGAAGAGAGGGGACGCCCGGATGAGGCGAATCTACACAGTGGTGGAGCGATCCAAGGAGAATCTGAAGCCCGGAATCGATCTAAGAATAAGTAAAAAAGAGTCTTAATCCCTGATGGCTTCAAGGAAGGAGTTCAGTGCCTTCAGCAGGGGCTCAACTGGTTTGTATAGAAACTCATGAGGCACGTTCAGAAGTTTCACATGGTAGGCTTCTGGTAGTGTTGTCAGCGCTTTCTGTACCTCTGCGTCGCTAAGCATTCCCTGTTCTGCCTGCAGGACCAGTACGGGGCATTTTATCTTCTTAAGATGTTCTCCTGGGTGGTATCCGTAGAAGTGGCTTCCCGGTGATTCAAGGTTCATGCCGTTCTCGGCTATTGTGGTTAAGAGCCGTGGGTCCAGTAGGCTAAGGTTCTTCGCCCTTATCATGCCATACACTGTGTCAAAGTCGTCTGGGGTTGCTTTCCGTAGAGCCCTGTAGATGTTCTGGTATGTATGATTCTCCTCGATGAGGGTCACTAACCCTGTGAACGCCTTCCCCATTCTATCCGATGGCGTGGGCTCATTGAGGCTGCTGTCCCCCAGTATTATCGCCCTAATTATCTCAGGGTACTCTGCAGCGATCTTCGTAGCAATACGTCCACCGAGGCTATGACCAAATAGAACAGCTGGTTCCCCAACTACATTTTTCAGAAAACTCATCGTGTCTTCAAGATAGTAGCCGAACCCATATTGATCAGTGTGCTCTGATCTTCCGTGTCCCCTGAAGTCTGGGGCGTAAATCTTCCACCTTGCAGATAGCTCTGGTATGATGGACTGGAATGCCTGCCACCTGTTGGCTGTGCCGTGGAGCAGCACCATAGGAGGCGCGTTTCCCTCTGTACACGCATAGTTGATACGGGTCTCCTCAGTCTTGTACCCTTTCTCGGTTATCATAAATCAAGAGATGTATAGGCTGGATTTAATGTTTCAGAGGATAATCCACCAGAACCTCCAGCCGCGGGTATCCCTTTGTTTCAGGTAGATGCGCTATCACCAGTTGGACGCTGTCGATATGAATCGTTCCAATCAAGGTATCCCGCGCCTTTTCCAAGTAGCTGATAAGCTCCGGGTAATCCTCGTTGCTCTTGTAAAGAGCTATGCTCATGTGAGGTAAGAAGTTTGGATCGTTCTGGAGCGTGGTTAACCCTGTTTTCTCCCGTAACTCAGCGTTGATGCTTCGTATGGTGCCTCCATCATGCCCCTCTATACATACTACTGATGTGAAGTTGTTCAGTCGCTCCAGTCTGACATCAAACGCCTCATAGGTTTTGATTACCTCAGTTGCCTCTCTGCTTATTTCGTCGAGTTCTTTTCGTGTGTACTCGTCCTCATTTTTCTTATTGTCTGTGAGGAAGCAGTTCATCTCCTTGACTGTGAGATGTAAATATTTAGAGGGTAGCGGATCGATGCAGCTGTACCTTGATAGATTTCTTTGAACCGATGCGACTTTTTCCAGTATCTTTGGGTCTTGGGCTCTCACAAGAAATGTAAGATACTGTGTCCTGCCCTTCGCCCAATCGTTATCGGTCCAGCTTCCCATTACGTATGGTGACTGGTTTCTTCGCTCCCAGACCGCGTCAAACTCCTCGTTCTGGGCAGCATAGTCCAGTCTCATGTAGAAATGTTGATTGATGAATTATCTATAGTTTGAGGTAATCAATCTCCATAGTATTGGGAAACCTGTAGCTGAAGCCGTCATGAACTAGCTCAAGCAGGACATAATCCGGGTGATCAAACCTGTCAAAGTAGCCTCTAGCCCAGTCAATGGCCTCATAGACACGCTGCTTGACTGAAGAGTCATCGACCTCAAAGGCGTCTCCCGCTCCGCGGATAAAGCCATTCACCTTCTCTCCCTTCAGGCTCATGTGGTACTCGAATCTAGGGTTCAGCCGTAGTTGTTGTAGCTTCTTTGCGTCTTTTCCGCCTCGGGCTCCCGTGATCATGTAAAATCTGTCATCTATGTGGATGAGAGTCATTGGTCGTATCCTTGGTTGTTGTCCTTCAACCGTGGCAAATGATACTACCTGTTGCTCAGAGAAGCTGTTCATTATCCTGTCTATTGGCTGCATGTATCTCATTGATTGCATTGGTTTGATAAGGGTTTCAAGCAATGGTTACTGAAGTTCATGAATCGATATTGGGGGCTATGATTGAATACAGAGTAGCATCCCATAGCCGGTATACCTGTCCGTATCCTGGTTTGGCTGCTGAGTTGTTACAAGGGGTGATGCGATACGGTTTCCAGCTTAAGGATGCTGTTACCTAGTCAAGTCAGTGATGAACACATAACTCGTAAACAAATTTCTCGGTTACAAATTCTCGCTGATAAACAATGATGGCTAATTATATAATCAATTACTACGGCTGGATACAGATTGTAATCAATCTCTGGGTTAACTGCTGGTTCTTCTAGCCAAAAACTTCACCTTCTTTTTTTATTACTGAAAAAAAGGAAATAGAGTTGGTATTGCTAGGTCATCATCCACCAGAGATGCATTGTCAGCATCCTGAGCCACCAAGCAGTGTAGCAGAGATAATCAAAGATTAGGTACATAGTATTCACCCTTAGGGTGGTTTTTTGTAGCCAGACAATTTGCTTAACGGTTATGTCTAAAAAACTCATACAATATGGTAACACAAACTAGAATTACTCCGCGAAAAGGTGCCTCATCCTCTCCTTATACTCCTCAAAAGCCAACCTACCAGCCTCGGTGAGACTGAGCCTGGTAACAGGCTTCTTATCAACAAACTCCTTCTCGACCCTAATATAGCCAGCCTCCTCAAGCTTACTCATATGACTGCTAAGGTTGCCGAACGTTAAGTCGAGTTGATTCATCAAGTAGAGGAAATCCGATGTCTCCACCACGTAGAGATGCGCTATTATCATGAGTCTGACTGGCTCATGGATGAGCCTATCAATTGTTTTAATATCCAGCAGTTCGTCAGCCGAGTTACTCATCTTCTAAGCCTCGTTCAGACAATGGCTTTACCGGGTATTTCTCTCTGAATCGATAGAATCTGATAACTCCCGCGGCAATGAACACACCACTCATCAGCAACAGGTAGTACTGGGGTCCATTCTTTGGTTCGGCGAAGCCCAGTATCGAGAAAATGAATCCAGCGGATACCGCGATGACGATGTAGATAATACTGGTCTTATCCCCTGATCTCTGGTAATTATAGTAGAGTCCACCGAAGAGAATCAACCCTATGACAGTTGGAATCCACTTGTAAACGAGATCACTGGACAGATTGCCGATGATCAGATAGATGAAAACCATGAGAGCTAACATTATAGCTCCTACAAATGTGAGAATGCCGATCCAAACTTTTTTGATGTCGTCGTCTTGGAGCTTTATGTAACCGATTCTTGGGTATGTGAATCGTTTTCTGAATGCTTCAACGATGGTGCTCAGTAAGATAACGTATAATCCGAGAAATGGGGTAAACGCCGCCGTGCCTGAGAATGATGAGCTTGTGACAAACATGATGGCGCCCATGAGTATCTCCATTAAGCCATCTTGTGTGACTAGCTTGTGAGCGTTTTTTTCCATGTCTTTGAGGTTGATCTTGTCTGTCATTTTCAACCTAATGGTCGCTTTGTGTTATTTAAACACTTTGCACCACAAAGTAGATTTGGAATTGCTAACCATTTTAAACACCAGAGATAATCAACAACTATGAGCATAACAGACGCCCTAGCAAACAACTTCTGGATAATATTCCTACTTTTCACCCTACTATACCCAAGACTACAACAACAAGCAATACAGAACGCGAGAGAAAACGCGCTAAAACGCCTAGGCGCAAAAAGAGGCACAAACGTAGTAACACTAATCCACAGACAGGAAACCCTCAGCCTATTCGGACTACCCCTCGCACGCTACATCGACATCGACGACAGTGAAGAACTACTCAGAATAATCAGACTAACCCCCGAAGATCAACCCATAGACCTAATTATACACACACCTGGAGGAATCGCCCTCGCAGCCACACAGATCGCCTTTGCATTAAAATCACACAAGGGAAAGACAACAGTGATGGTGCCTCACTACGCCATGAGCGGGGGAACCCTCATCGCTTTAGCTGCGGACGAGATACTAATGGACCCCCACGCCGTCCTTGGACCGGTAGACCCCCAGATAGGCACCCAGAAGGGAACCTACGCGGCTACAAGCATAATCAAAGTAGTAGAAACCAAGTCGAGGGACGAGACCGACGACGAGACACTGTACCTAGCAGAGGAAGCCATGAAGGCTGTGCACCAGATGAAGGACGTCGTGAGGAAGCTGCTTCAGGGTAAATTCGCGGATGAACAAATAGAACAGATCATTGACAACCTTGTCAGCGGTAAATACACCCACGATTTCCCTATAACCGCTGAAGCCACGTGCGAACTGCTTGGAAGATGCGCCTTAACTGATCTACCTATCGAGGTCTACCAGCTAATGGACCTGTACAAGATGGATAAACCCCAGCGGAAGGGCATAGAGTACGTCCCACTGCCCGGTCCAAGCCGCGGCGCTAAACAGTAAAACTTTCTATATCCTCCACTCTTTCTCATTATCCACAATGTTAAACGATAAACAACTACGGGAACTCATCACAGAACACGGATTAGTCACAGAGTACATAGACTTGGACACCCAGCTTCAGCCCAGTGGCTTCGACCTCAGCCTATCCTCAATCGAGGAATACATCGGAGGCGGAGCAGTAGACTTCAGCAACAAAGAACGAGTCATCGGAGAAACCAAACCCATAAGCCCTGATGAGAACGGGTGGTTCAACCTCAGGAAAGGAGTCTACAAGGCTGTCTACAATGAGATAGTTAAGATGCCCCTCGACGTGGCAGCCATAGCCCGTACCCGTTCAACATTGCTTCGCAACGGAGCCGAGGTGGGTACAGCGGTATGGGACCCAGGCTACGAGGGACGTAGCAGCAGCATGCTAACCGTCCACAACCCATATGGTTTACGTCTCAAAAAGGATGCGAGGATCGCCCAGCTGATATTTTTTTACACCGGGGAGGTAGCACGAGGATACAACGGGGTATACCAGAGAGAACGCACATAGTTACCCCACTTTTTTCGTAACTTATTTATTCTAAGCATCTTCTCAACGTAGTCAACGGTGTAATACAGTGTCAGGTTTAGTCAGAGGAAGACTCGCCAAGGAATTCGATGATCGGACAGCTAGATTCCACACAAGCGTCGTGGAGGATTTACGTATGTTCAACGAGGACATCGATGGAACCATGGCCCACGATATAATGCTCCATGAACAAGGCATCCTGGAGGAGGACACCCTGAGGAAGATTCTCGGTGCCTTACAGGAAATCAAGGAAGAATGGAACAACGGTGAACTAGTGATAGGCGCCGAATACGAGGACATTCACGAGTACATTGAGACTCGCGTCATAGAGAAGATCGGTATCGAGGCAGGTGGTGCAATGCATACAGGCCGCAGCAGGAACGATCAAGTGATGGTGGACATGAAAATGGTCTCCAAGAAGGAGCTATTAGCCATCGCGGAGAACGTGCTCACCCTCGTTAAGACCATCTGCGATCTAGCGGACAAACACGTAGAGACCCCTATGGTCTACTACACACATGGTCAACCAGCAATGATAGGTACATTCGGCCACTACCTGCTAGCATACGTAGACCCGTACCTTAGAGACTATCAGAGGATCAAGCAATGCTATGAACGCGTAAACTACAACCCCCTCGGTGCAACTGCCATCGGTGGCACAAACTTTAGAATAAGCAGGCTCAGGACCAGCGAGCTTCTTGGCTTCGACTACATACAGGAGAACAGTGTTGACGCTGTGAGCAGTCGAGACTGGGCAATAGAGTGTACGAGTGTGCTCAGCATCCTCATGGCAAATATGAGCAGGATGGCCGCGGACTTCGTTATGTGGGCTGGGGCAGAGTTCCAGTACATTACTGTAGCCGACGAGTACAGTAGCAGCAGCAGCATCATGCCCCAGAAGAAGAACCCAAGCACAGTTGAGTTAATCAGGGGCAAGACCGCTGAGGTCTATGGAACCTTACAGGAGATGATGACCATGGTCAAGGGTCTCCCAACAGGCTACTATCAGGATCTACAGCAGACAAAGATCGCCCTATGGCGCGCATTCGACACAGCCAAGACGAGCGTCGATGTACTCAACGGTGTAATCAGTACACTGACAGTTAACGAGGATATGATGCTGAAACAAGTGAAAGGTAGCTTCATATTCGCAGTGCAGTTGGCTGAGACTCTGGCGGAGGACCCTGCATTAAGTTTCCGTGAGGCATACAAGATCACCTCTGGTGTGGTTGCTAACCTCATCTCTGAGGGCAGAACCCTTGAAGACTTGA
This sequence comes from uncultured Candidatus Bathyarchaeia archaeon, assembly GCA_964441725.1. Taxonomy (GTDB): domain Archaea; phylum Thermoproteota; class Bathyarchaeia; order TCS64; family TCS64; genus RBG-16-57-9. The sequence continues at coordinate 9,638 of CAYTVK010000027.1, forward strand.
AACCGGGTGATGTTCAGAAGGTGGCTAAAGAGTTGTTCAACAAGGAGATCAAGGTGAGCAGCAGCATAGCTGAGAAGGTAGCTGACCCAAAGAAGGCGCTGAGTAACCTGAGAAGCCCAGGCAGTCCCCACCCAGCCGAGATCAGCATGGCTGTGGAGAACAGGATGGAGCTCAGGGAGCGCTACTGGAAGGAGCTTGATTTCTTGAAGATCAAGCTGGTTATCGCCACTGATAACCTGAAGAACGCCCTCGCGAAGTATCTATACTAAATCCCTTTTAGAGAGTACATCTCTCCTATTTCTGAAATAGTTTGAAGCGCAGTCACCTAGTAATTGCCATATTTCTAATCCTATCATCGTCTTTCGTCGTCGAGTACTTCACCAACATGCGGTTTCCAAAAGAGGATATGAAACTCATCGGTGTGCCCGAGCTTCAGATAGGCGTAACCCCCGAGTTCACGTATCTGAAGCAACTGGAGCCCGTTGGGACATATAGCTACACTATTACCGGTAAATCCAATGGCGTGTACTCCATGACCAGCAACACAGATGTAAGCATAGATGAGAAACGAATCCAGCTTGAAAGCACCTTCCTCTTCGATGAACAATACAAACCAGAACATTACAGCCTAACAGCCATACGGGAGGGCGGGAATGAGACTTTCGACATAACTTTCGCTGGAGGCATTGTTACCTCGGTAATAACCCTCTCGAATAAGACCGTGACCCTCTCAGATGAGCTTCCTGAGGGGGGTTTCCTCCTTGAAAGCAATATGCCAGGTTTTTGGGAGATATTTCTCATCTCGGCTGATCTCAGGGAAGGGGGAAGATATGTGGCTAAGGCATATATTCCTCAGGGTGGCGCTGTGTTTGATTTAGAGTTCTACGTAGCTCCTGGCACTAAGAACATTAACATCGGTGATGAGCAGCTTGCATGTACTCTGATTCAGGAAACTACGTTGAATTTGAACTTCTACATGTATGAGGGAAAACTGGTGGAGATGATGGATACTAGTCAAGACCTCATCTTCCAGAGAACAATGAACTAGATCTGCATCGCTAATGCTAGAGCTCCTATTATCACGGCGTCCTGTCCGAGGGCTGTGATCTTGATCTCAGGGATTCGGTTGATGGTGTATTTATTTATATTCTCCCTGATAGGGTCCAGAACCAGTCGGGGATTGTTTAGTGCTATTGAGCCTCCCACAGTGATAAGCTCAGGGTCATAGGCGTTAACTATGTTTGCGAAGCCGATGGCGTTTATCTCACCGATCTTTTTCACTATCTCCAGAGAATACTCGTCGCCTTCCTTGGCTGCCGTGTAGAGTGTCTTTGCGGATACTTTCTCGATTTTACCGTCAGCAAGCCTATGCAGAAGACTCCCGCTCCAGTTCTTCAGGGTTAACTGACTTTTCACAAAGTTTGGAATATTCTTACCACTACTGAAGCCCTCCCAATGTCCCCTACAACCACAGCCACATACAATATCCGAGTCCGGGAAGAGCGTGAAGTGCCCAGCCTCCACAGCGTTGCCATCCTTACCCAGAAGCAGGTTATCATCAACGATTGCCCCTGCCCCGAGCCCGGTGCTTATGGTTACATAGACTAGATTCTCTTTTCCTTGCCCTGCTCCAAACATCTGCTCCCCCATGACAGCCGCGGCGCAGTCGTTGACGATGGTCACTGGCACCTTGTACTCATCAACAAGGGGTTCCTCGATGGGGATATTCTGAAAAGGGTAATTTGGGGTGTTGGTGATCATCCCTCTCTCTAGGTTTATTGGTCCAATGCTGCCGATGCCTATGGCGTTGGGCTCCTCCTCGCGTAAGGATTCAATGAGCTTAATGATCTGCTCAGAGACACCGTTTGGACCATGTCTTACTTCAGTGGGTCGCACAATCTTTCTTTTTAATCCATTATGGTCGCCCGTAGCGACCCTGATATTAGTCGCACCAATATCTATGGCTATGTAGCTCAACGTTGACAAACAAAGAGTGAGTGGAGAGAAGAAAACCCTTACTGTTTTGCCACTATCTTGGTCTTGAGAGTTCCTACTCCCTCAATCCAAGCCTTGAGCTGGTCACCGGGTTTCAGAAAGAGCTTGGGGTCAGTCTTGCCATCAATTCGTGGCGTCTGATCCATGGCGGTGCCGCTGCATGTTCCTCCGCAGATTATATCACCAGGATAGAAGGGCACATCCTTGCTTAACCATGCGAGCCACCATTCGTAGCCCTTGATTATGCTGCTCATGCTTCCATTCTGTCTCAGTTCATCGTTGACCCACTGCTTCATTCCAAGCTTATATGGGTCAGGTATCTCATCTTTTGTGACGAGGCATGGTCCCATGGGGGCTGAGCCGTCGAAGTTTTTAGCGAAGAAGAAGCCATCTGGTCCTCCACCCATCCCCATATCTCTGATAGATAGATCGTTGAGGATAGTGTATCCGTAGATGTAGTCCATGCCATCCTCTTCATTGGTGTCTTTAGCGTATTTTCCGATAACAGCTGCGAGCTCAGCCTCATAATCCATTCTCTGAGTCTTAGCAGGGTAAGGTGTCTCTGTATCAGGGTCTCTCACCATGCTTGATTGCTTCCAGAAACCCCATGTCCTGTACTCTCCACGCTCTACCTGAGCTTTTAGCTCCTCAATGGTCGTTGTGTCTCCTCTCAGCATCTTGTATGCGTCCCGGCTGTGGTCATAGAAGTTGGCTCCCGCCATAGCGATCTTGTTACCGGGGCTAGGCAGCGGCGCCCTGAGCTTATATTCTCCCTTCTTGTATACGAGTTTCTCACCCTTAGGACCGCAGCATCCACCAGCCTTAACATACTCAATAGCTTTCTTAGCGTTCTCCAGCCCAGCGTCGCCCTCCTTGATGAAGGCGAGCAGACAACTAGGCACCTTTGCGTCTGCTTTTCTCTGGGGGTTGGCTGCTCCCTTTGATTGCTTGTACGCTGCATACGTGTAGTTGAGGTCTACTATGCTCTCATCATCCATGAGGGCTCCTAGTCTACCCTCGTTATACTTTACTAGCTTCAAATCGATCAGCGTAACATCAGTATAACTTGTTTTTTAAACCTCTCATCACCCAGTATGCGTCTCAGGGACCTTCCTGATTAAAAAGAGTCCTATCAATACTAGACTAGATGAGATAACAGTGCTGATAACTAGGCTGACGCTGTCCCCTAGGAACCCACCTAATAGAGGTCCGAATGCCCAACTTATTCCATTGATGAATCCTAGGAGACCTGCATAAAGCCCCCGCTGTTTGGGTATGAGGTTCATCTGCCAAGCAAACCAAGCACTGTTAATGAATGCCCAGTAGAGTCCGCTCAATATGTAGACTGGGATGAGGTAAGAGACCTCTGGAGCTAGCATAAACACAAGTGGGTGAATGGCCGCTAGAAACATGCCAATCATCATCACTCTCTTCGGTCCATGTTTATCAACGACCACTCCTAGAGGTGGTCCGCCAGCCAATCTAACTGCAAAGGCTATGCTGTTGAATACGCCTATCTGGGGTTTCGATGCTTTCAAGACGTTTACCAAGAATATAGTTAATATCGGTCCAAACATTGCGATACCAAATCCACGGACGCTCATCCCGATACACCAGTTCGTATAGTCTCCTCCTTCCTTGAAGACAAGTGGTAGGTTACCTAGGCTGGCTTTGAGTTCCGAGAAAGCCATACGCAGTAACGAGATGAAGCTGTACTCTGAATCGGAGGGACTGCTTAATGTGTTCTTTATGAGTAAAAATACGAGGAAATTAGAGAGAGTATAGCCTAACAACGTGTACTTGTAGCCTATTATTGGGATGAGGAGACCTGCAGCGAAGCTTCCGCATATATTCCCGGCGTATCCCAGTGGGCTATATATACCCATGAACCTTGCACGTTTACTGGGTTCAAGCACTTCCGCAAATCTTACCGTTGTAGCTACTTCCAGCATTGATCCAACGAGCGCTTGGATTGATGATGCTAGGATTAATTGAAGCGGGGTTGCACTCATGATAACCGGTAGACTCAGTATACTTGTGAATAGGAAGCCAACACTCACAGTACGCCATGAATAACCTATCTTGTCGCCTAGTCGCCCCCAAGCCATCTGCATAAACGTGGATGCGAGTCCCGGTACAAATGCGAGTAATCCTAGATGTAACCCTGAGCCACCTAGGTCCAGTATGAATATTGATAAGAATGTCCATACTCCGACTCCTATACCTTGGAGAAAGCTTACTATGAATAATTTTGATGATAATGGTTCTATTGATGGTTTTTTCAACAGCGTCCGCCTGTTTTTTATGGTGTTCAGCTTTGAAGCTAGTGGTCTTTATTAAGGATTATTAACGCATTAAGTTGCATTAATTTCTTCAAAATAAGATATACCTCTCTATAATATTTGCGTCTTTATTTAATTGACGTTTGGTTATTTTGATGAGATACGCAGTATTTCTAACAGGTTTCATGCATCTGTTTTACGTGTGTGCAAAATGATCTGTGGCACCAAAGCTGAGATGAGTTTATTCTCTGCCTTGTTCAAATGCTCTTGTAACGTTGTACGAGGTACCTTGATTCTGTCAGCGATGTTCTGCACCTTGACGCTACGGGGAGTCTGATAATATCCATTATTGTAGGCAGCTATCACTGCCTCGATCTGTTTGTTGGTTAAGTTAGAGATCATAGAATTCAATGGGACCAAATTGTCAGATACCATACCATTGAATGGCTTCATCTCCAGAACCTCGATCTTGAATCCCTGCTTTTCACCTCGATTAATTAACTCCGCGAATGCCTCATGTTTGAACGCGATGAATCTGTAAATATTCTCTCCACCCCAACTATATACTGGCATCAGGTTCAGTATCTCGAGTTCCTGAATGTTATCATGAAGCGTCGTCTCCTTGCTGCAGATACATTTCTGGGTAATCAGTCTGACTGAGTTTGAGATCGCTGTCTCTTCAAGAATATGGTAGAAGTCTTTGAACTCCACTAGCGCTGCTTTAAGCTCATCTGGGTTGTCTGATGAGATCTCGTGGATGTCATTCTGAAAGTTGCACCATGTCCATATCTTAAGTGATGGATATTTACTAGTCAGTTCATCAATCTCGTTGCCGATCTTAGCCTTTACCTGTACTTCTATTGCAGACATGTTGATCAAAAAATAGAAGCAGAGCTATTATGGCTTGCCCAGATTCATTCTCATGTCCTCTGGTTTGACGCCGAAGTTAACCCATTGCCCAGTCAGCTTATCGCAGGCAAACTCTGCACACTCTCCACAGTGACCTACGCTGTGCTCTAAAGCGCAG
>CAYTVK010000028.1:0-14888 GCA_964441725.1 uncultured Candidatus Bathyarchaeia archaeon
TGAAGGTCATCTTCTCCTTCAACGCGTTCGACCTCACGCCAACCAGTGAGCTTGTCCAAGGGGTTTCCCTCAATGCTCCTGATCTCGAATACTTTGACTGGTAAAACCATAACAGTTCACTATACGGAACCCATGGCAACCCTAAAATAAAAGGACTGGGAAGACCCTTGACCGTTTGCTATAGATAATTCTATAAATGTTTGAGGAAATATTTGATCGTTTTAAGCGGGTTCAAGGTTTGAAGTGGATCATAAAAGTTCCGCAGCCTATTCAGATAACCCAGAATCGCTTCTTCTCGGGTATAAGGGTGTACATCTGTGCACGCAACATGTACAGCGAGGAGATTGAAGATTTTGCACGTTTCCTTGAAGTCCGTCAAGTACCTCCTACTGATGTAGGACTCTATCTGGATAATCGCTGATGACCCCATCGACGCCCAGCTTGATCACATATAAAATATCTTCATGGTTATTCACGGTCCAAGGGTACACCTTGAAGCTTTTTGCGTGGGCTTCCTCGATATAGTCAGCGTCGATGTGCCCAGAATATGGGTTAATCGAATAAGCATTTATGGTCTCGGCGAAACCCATGGCTTGTTTGAGGTTTTCATAGGTTAGGGGTCCGAGTCTAGCATCCCGGTCTTGGGCTCTGTATTGACTGAGCATCTCCCAGTTGAATGAGGTAATCAGGAGAGAATCCTGTTTCCATCCACAGGATTGGACAAGATCGTATACTGGTTTCGCTGTACCTAGACCTTTAAGCTCGATGTTGAGCGTAATTCTGCCTTTCAGCAGCCTCAACACCTCCTCAAGGGTTGGGATGCGCTCACCCTGCCCAGCGTCCAATCGCTTAAGCTCCCTAAGGGTTAGGTTAGCCACCTCACCCGAGCCATCAGTAGTCCTGTCCACTGTTTCGTCGTGGATTACCACGAGCTCACTTGAGCCGCAGATGTGTACATCCAGCTCAGTCATGTCGCAGCCCAGCTCAACCGCCTTACTAAATGACTTCAATGTGTTTTCTGGTGCGTGCCCTTTTGCTCCCCTGTGCCCTATTCGCTGAACCATGTCCTATGATTAACCCTGTTATATACAACATTAACCCAGAGAAATATCATGAAAGTTCTAATAACCGGGGGAGCTGGACGCCTAGGCTATGAGGTAGTAAAAAACTGCCTAGCAGATGGCTATGAGGTTAGGGCGTTTGATCTGCTACAGGTGAACTGGTCCCACCTAGAGGCGCTTGGTGTCGAGACCTATAAGGGGGATATAACCAAGCCAGAGGTGGTTAAAGAGGCGTGCAAGGGCATTGGCGCTGTGATTCATTTGGCTGCGCTTCTTCCACCAAAAACAGAGATAAGCCGAGACCTCACCCAGAGGATAAACGTCGAGGGAACCAGAAACCTAGTAAAAGCAATAACCACTGATACACGGATAGTGTTCACATCCAGCATAGCCACCTACGGCGTAACGGCTGGCGAGACTCCGCCAATAATGGAGACACACAAACAGGTTCCACACAACAACTACGCTGAGTCCAAAATTCAGTCAGAGAGGATAGTAGTAAAATCTGGTTACCCATACACGATTCTACGTGTAGCACCTGTAAGCGTCGCTGATCTGCTTGAGCTTCCCGAGACCGTTGCATACAGAGCGGATCAACGGGTAGAATGTGTGTTCGCTGATGATGCAGCCTATGCGTTATCACAGTGCCTGAAGGAGCAGGGAAACGAGATATATAATATTGCCAGCGGTGCCTCTTGGCAGATGAGGGGAGAGGAGTACATCAACAGGTTCTACGCAGCCCTTGGCGTAGAAGTTGAGCCCAACTACCCAGAAGAGTACACCGACGTTGACTGGTATGACACCAGCAAGAGCAAACACCTAGGGTACCAGAGAACAAGTTTTAACATGTTTGAGAAGAAACTAGAATTGATCGGAGAGGAGATGGGACTAAGATGAGCCAGCCACTAAACGAGACCAAGGAAATCGTAGCCAAGATAGCCAAGAAGATAGAGGAGGAAAGCAGCCCTGAGAAAGACGCCTTCCTAGCTCAGCTCAAAAACATAGACAGGCTTGTCACAGAGAACGTGAACAAGATATGGCTCAGAACCAAGGGCGGTAAACCCATGGCGGAGAGACTCCAGCAGAAAGCCGAGACCGCTCTGAAGCAACTAGAAGACATTCCTGCATTAAAATCAGCGATTACAGAACTTGAGGGCTTGGTCAAGGAGATCGATGAGGAGAGCCAGCGGCGAAGTATGATAGTAACCTAGTCCTCTCTGCCCCATTTTATATACAGAATACGATAATTCTAATCCAAGTTATTGGAGACTCAAGCATTGAAAAGCCCAGTCTACTTTATGGATGACCGCTACCGCGGCCCAACATCAAGCCTACCCGCCAAGGCACAGCAGCTCTTTGATCACGCGAAGCTCTACGAGTGCTTTGAAAAAGGGGACAGCGTAGCCATCAAATGCCACATGGGTGAGTGGAACAACTCAGGATACCTGAGACCCATCCTCATCAGGATAATAGCAGACAAGATCAAGGAGCATGGTGGTAGACCCTTCGTCACAGATACAACGACTGCGCCATACTACTTCTACGGTGGAAGAAGCACAGCGGATATTCACCTTGAGACGGCTGCCCGGAACGGCTTCACAGCCGAGACCATGGGGTGCCCCATCATCATCAGCGACGGAATGTATGGCACAGATGATGTCAAGATAGACATCCCAGACGGTGTGCTACTGAAGGAGGCTTATCTCGCCAAGGGCATCGCCGACGCCGACTCCATGATCGTGGTAAGCCACTTCAAGGGGCATGGCAGCGGGGTCTACGGTGGAAGCATCAAGAACATCGCCATCGGCTGCAGCAGCAAGCGAGGCAAGTTCAACGTCCACCTCTGCAAGCATCAAGAAGTTGGGTGGCATAAGTGGGACTTTGAGCCAGAGAATTGTATAGGAGAAGAATGCCCCAACAGCGTTCTCTGTAATAACATGTGTCCAGCTGGAGCCATAAAGATCAAGGAAGATCACGCCGAGTTTGACCCAGACAAATGCATAGGCTGCTTCGGACACCAACGCCAAGTGTATAACTGCAAGCTCTGGTCCAGCGACAGGTTTGAGGACTGGCGATCATGGTTCCTAGTAGCCATGGGAGACGCAGCCACAGCCTACCTACGATACAAGAGTAAAGACAAAGTAGGCTACCTCACCTATGCAATCGATATCGCGCCTGCATGTGACTGTGTACCTGGCTCGGATAGACCGGTAATTCCTAACCTTGGAGTATTCGCCTCCCGAGACATGGTAGCGATAGATATGGCTGCCTTGGACATGTCTGTAAAGATGCCTGGAATTCACGGCTCAGCTGCAGAAGACAAACATGTGATGCATGCTGGAGACGAGAAGTTCACAGCCATCGTTGGGATAAGCCAGTGGATAACGCCAAACACATGTGCCTACCTAGGGGCAGGCTCCAAAGAATACGAGCTCATAGAGCCACCGGTCTCGGATGACGAGGCAGCCTTCTGCCACCCAATGTTCACCCCCGAGACCCCATCAGGGCACTACCTCGCAAAGGCTATGAAGAAATTCGGCACATGGACGCCACCGGGTGGATACAAGTACCGTGATGAGCCAAAGATACCTCTCGATGAGCTCAGCAAACGATAAACAGCCTAGGATTCGAAGGGAAACCGGGTTTCGAGACCCAGTTCATCCCTTATCTGTATGAGTTCATCCCTGAGACTCTTGTTAACGGGAACCCCTTTGTCTTTACGCTCCAGCCAAGCGATGTATTCTTTCTCGCCTGCGGTGTAGATTCTAGGCTCTGAAGGCATCCGCCTAGAGTTTCTCAATGCTCTGAGGATGTCTCCTGTTGTCTTTTTGAAGGAGTCTAGGTCTGTGAATGCCTCTATGTTTACAGCTAGGAAGAAGTGCCCCACATTAACCCCTGTTATAGCTTGCAGAAATGCTCCACCCTGCAACGCGGAGGAGAGTATCTCAACAACGGTGCTGTACCCATATCCCTTGTAGCCGCCGGTCTCGGCTTTTCCACCCACTGGGAGAAGCGAAGCCTCCTTTTTGGTTAACTTATCAAGTATCAGATTTGAGTCGGTCATGAAGTCTCCATTGGAGTCTATTACGAGACCCTCTGGGAGGTTTTTACCTGTCCTTGCGTAGACCTCGATCTTACCTCGCTGTATTATGCTCGTGGCTGGGTCCAGTATGAACGGAAAGTCCTCATCCGTGGGCATCCCTATGGTTAACGGGTTTGTGCCAAGCATTGGCTCAACGCCATAAGTGGGAGCTATCGATGGACGGGCGTTTGTGCCGGTGATGCCGATCATCCCCGCCTCGGCGGCCATCAAAGCATAGTACCCGGCTATACCGTAGTGGGTGCTGTTACGCACCACCACCATACCCAAGCCGTGCTCTCTGGCCTTCTCAATAGCCAGCTCCATAGAGTGTTTCGCCGTGGCGTGACCCATCCCCCGGTTTCCCTCAACTACAGCTGTTGATGAGGTCTCTCTTACGATCTCGTACTTGGCCTTTGGGTACTGGATGCCTTTTCTGATCCTGTCGTAGTACATGGGTTTGAGCCTGTTGACGCCGTGGCTGTCTATCCCTCGCTTATCGCTTGTGATGAGCACATCGGCACATATCTCTGCGTCCTCTAACGGGACGCCGAGCCCAACAAATACATCGATCATGAACTGCTCCATGAAGTCAAAATCAACCCATACTACGTTATCTTCCATAGATATCCTAGAGGGGACGTAGATTGTCCAGTTTAAGCCGAGTTACCTAAAACCGGGTACTGCTTGTTTTAATAAACAGGTTGAAAAGGTACTTACCAAGCGACGTATTTAACAAAAGGATGAACATCGAATGCAAGAAACTGCTAATGATCATGCCGTCTAGCGTCATCTTCTTTCTGCTGATCCCCCTTGGCTCACTGTTCTTCGGCAAGACTATGGATGGCTTTCTAGGGTTTGAGGCCATGAGTCTTGGCTTAACCGGTATACTCACAGCCACGGTGCTACTACTAGTTGGCGGCTATTATGTTCTTGAGTCCATCAGAATATTATTCAAAAAAGGAAGAGGTATACCCCTCGGCGACTTCTTCCCAGAAGATCAGTCCACTGAGCTGATAACGACAGGGATATATGGGCAGACCAGAAACCCGATGCTTTTTGGTTACCTACTCTGCTTAATTGCACTGGGTCTACTGGTGAACTCGGTGACAAGCACATTCATAGTGCCGACATTATTCATCACAATCTGGACCATATGGATTAAAACACGCGAAGAACCGGCACTGGAGACCAGATTCGGAGAACCATACCGAAGATACAAGACGAAAACATCGTACCTGATACCGAGACCTTGGAGAAAAACAGGTTAAAATTGGCGGGTCTGGTGGGATTCGAACCCACGGCCAATGGCTTAAGAGGCCACCGCTCTGACCTTGCTGAGCTACAGACCCACTAGCCCTACACCCTTATCGCGAACCTTATTAAAAATGTTTCACCACAAATGAGACAACAATAAATAATGAGAAACAGTAAGACATAGGGATAAACATGGTAAAACTAGAGGGACACGACTTCCCGGACGACTTGTACTTCCACCCAGACCACATGTGGGTAAAAGTAGAGGGAGACAAGGTTAGAGTAGGATACAACGCCTGGGCAGCAAACGCGGCGGGAAAACTGGTATCAATAAAGACGAGGCCCGCAGGAAAAGCAGTGCAGGCAGGAAAGACCCTTGGAAGCGTGGAGTCAGGTAAATGGGTGGGCAGCCTCAAGATGCCAGTCAGTGGCACCGTAGTTGAGATTAACCCAGCCATCGCGGAAAACCCCAGCGTAATTAACGATGACCCATATGGAAAAGGATGGGTGGCATTAATTGAGCCCAGCAGTCTGGACGCTGATTTAGCGGCGTTGATGAAGGGTTCTGATAAAGATAAGCTAGAGGCTTGGCTGAAGCAAGAGATCGCCAAAACAGCCTAACAACAATAATATTTTCTTAATAACTTTCTCTCAACACAATAAGCCCAATGTAATCTAGGGTATTAGTTACGGTATTACATATAATGGGTATTAGAAAATAGGGGATCTATTTCATTATACGGATCTGACTGGGCTCTATACCTGACGCGAGAAGCTCCTCAAGCGTCATGTACTCGCCTTTCGCCATCTTGATCTTCTCGACTGCTCCAGCGCTAAAGCTGAAAGCAGCGATCTTGATGGGCTTGGATAGGTCGCCTGCTGCCAGCACCTTTCCGGGGACCGCGACTACCTCGCCTTCCTCTGTGTGCCTGTCTAGCCTGCTTAGGTTGACTGCTACACGGTTTCGCTTGGATTTGTCTAGTTCCTCTGCCAGTGCCTTCCAGATGGCTTTACCTGATTCCTTTGAGGCGTCTTCAAGTGCCTGTATCGTGTCTATTAGTGTCTGGTTTTTCATTCTTCTTCTATTCCTCCTGTGAAACCGTCGTTTTCATCTGTTCCCTCTCCGCCTTCCTCATCCTCATCGAAGTCCCCTGTGCCAACGCTGTATAGTTTGCCTTCATCGAGCTCAGGTGTATCAAAGTCGCTGATCTCCTCATGCATGTCATCGTCATCTATTTTCTTTGTTAGCTCTGCGAGTTTCTTCTTGAGTAACTTTACTGCCTCTGTGACTATCCTCATTGGTGGTAAGGCTCCTGTGCTCTCGACTGTGAACAGGAACTCGTCTGGCTTCAAAGATTCTAGTATAAGCGCTCTGGGTATCAGTTCCCTGCATCGTTTACAGGACTCAAATTTCTGTATATCAATGATCTTGAGGTTATCTCCCTCGATAACAGCGGCGTCGCCGCAGTCACCGACGCATTCCTCAGTCTTAGCCATGTCTATTATAGGTATTATTGATACGTTCTGGTAGACGCACATACTGGTTGGGCTCCACTTTGAGTGTACCTTGCCCTGTCCAAGCTGCGCGTATGCCTCGAATCTTATAGCCTGCCCCTCCGCCAGCTTTGCCAGCACTATGCGGTCGCTTGCTGGGGCAGTGTTCGGGTCGTCTGGTGTAAGGCTTCCACTGTAAACAGTGATGGTGTCACCCGGGGACTCCACGTCCATTGTGAGCACCGCCCTGCACTTGGGGCATCCTAACTCGGCTTCACAGTCGCAGTCCTCGGGTAGAATATAGCTATCTAGGTCTGTCTTGAGTGGTACGAATCCAATCCTGTTCGCGAGGATCTCGTCCGGGACAAGAGATGAGTTGTCGAAGTAAAAGATGTCTTCGATGGTCATTGTGGGGACCTCGGAGACCATTGTCCGTCGTAACGCATTGATGAATGCGGTGTCTACTCCCTCGACGAGGAACCTGATGGTGTCCTCTGTGAGGCTGACTATGGTTGTTTTCAAGTGTTCCCCACCTCTGCTCCTAAGGTCTCCTGCCTCTACGTCCACCGGGCTTGCGTGTGCCATCGTGTGGAATCGGTGTGGATTCCTCGATTCTTCCAATCCTGAAGCCGCTGCGGGCCAGTATCCTGATGGCTGACTGCGCCCCTGGTCCAGGTGTCTTGCTTCCCGTACCGCCTGGTGCCCTTACCTTGATGTGGATTGCGTTGACTTCTTTGTCTTTCGCCGTTTCCACGATCTGTTGGGCTGCCTTCATGGCCGCGTATGGGCTTGGTTTGAGTCTGTCGGCTTTTACGAACATGCCGCCGCTTGCGATGCCGAGGGTCTCGGCTCCGGTTAGGTCAGTCATGTGAATGATGGTGTTATTGAAACTACTGTAGATGTGGACTATTGCCCATCTCTCGTTTTCACTCAAGTCTTCTTCCCTCCCTCGCTGGAGCTGCCTCTAATGCTTCCTCAACCTCAAGTGTGCGTCTAAGTGGATGCGATGGGTTGTTGTATGGGCTGCTCTTCGCATAGTCCAGCGTCTCCTCGTCAGTGATCTTTACCTGATAACTCGGAGAGGTTACCTTACGGTCATTTATAGCGATGTGGCCGTGGGTGATTAGCTGCCTTGCCTGGAATAGGCTGCCCGCTATTCCTCTCCTGAATATGTATGTCTGGAGTCTCCTCTCCAAGAGGTCTTCAACGCTCAGCGTCAGGACGTCCTCTAGACGACCGTTCTCCATTACGAGTCCACGGAGTGCGAGCTTCTCGATGAGGGCTTTCTCCTTTATCGCTCTTTCCTCGGCTCCTAGGCTCAGTAGGTCCCTTGCTCTTCCACGGAGGATGGATAGCTCTGTGTGGGCTTTCCATAGCTCACGTTTGTTTCTGAGGCCGTATACTCCGATGGTTCGGAGTTCCTCCATGAGGGCCTCGGTTTGGTATGGACGCTTCGGAGTGTTGTACGTCTTATGTTTCTTCTTCGGGTCTCCCATCTATTTCACCTATTGCTGCTGCTGTTTAATCCGTGCTTTGCTTACGCCGACGCTTCTACCGGTCCTGCCGGTGGTCTTTGTGTGCTGTCCACGTACCTTGAGTCCGCGGGCGTGGCGTTCGCCTTTCCAGCTTCTTGTCTCCCTCATAAGGTCAACATCGTCCTTATTTCTGAGGTCTAGGTCAGATGCTAATACATGCAGGTCGTCGCCCGTCATGGGGTCTTTACGCCTGTTAAGCATCCAGGATGGTAATCCTACGGATGCGGGTTCATCTATCGCTATCTCCAGCTTCTTAACGTCCGCATCACCGAGGCTACCGAGTCTCTCCGTAGCGTCTAGGCCCAACTGCTTAACGATTGCTCGAGCGAGTCTTATGCCTACACCTTTTATCTCGGTGAGGGCATAGGGCACCATCTTTGTTCCATCTATATTGGTGCCGTGGAGCCTGACTATGTAGTTGAATTCTCTTGACATGTAATGAGATCTCCTGTCAGTGTAACTAGGGCTTAGTTGATACATCTTATTAAAACGTTATGTTAAACCTAGACGTGACAATCTATCTTTTGTTGGATAAAAAGGTGGATTAGTTTACCGCGATGCCGCCTATTGTGGTGTCGGCGTTGATCTCGATCTGTACGGGTTTCGTCATGTAGTCGCTTGTTTCACCGATCTTGGAACGTGCGCTATCAACGCTGTACTCGATGTTTGGTAGGTTAACGTTAACAGAGCCGATGCTGGTGCCCAGATTAACCTTGTAGCCTATATCTGAACCCGTAGGTAGACTGATGTCGATGCCGCCGTTTGTGGTGCTGACGATGTGTTTTCCACTGGCCTTTGATAGGGTGATATCAATGCCGCCGTTTGTAGTGCTAAATGTGGTGGTTGATGCGGTTATTTTCGCGTTTATGGCGCCGTTTGTGGTTTCTGCGTCGATTGAGTCAGCCACCACATCGGTAAGTGTGATAGCGCCATTCGTTGTATCCAGAGTATAGCTCGTGGAAACAGCGGATGGTACATAGACCTCGACGGTTACAGCGTATTTATTCCAGTCTTGATTTGAGATCGGGAAGCTGAGGGATATCTCCTGCACGCCACCGCTGATCTGACTGCTCAGATCATGGATAAACTGGGCGAGATTGTTCTCCGCCTCAGAATCCGTATTCCCCTTGGCCCTAACAGTAACGTCGAACTTGACAGTGTCACCGCTCCAAGAATAAACCTCGATACCGCCGTTGACAGAGTCAATGCTCAACTCAACCGCGTCACCCGTGACCGGTGAATTCAAGTTTAATGTCTCAGAGGCACGGTAGTTTCCCGGAAAATCGTTAAACTCATTAGTAATACTGGTGACAAAGCCAAATCCTTGCGTCAGGAAAGTAGCCAAAATGAGTCCGCCGATGACGCCGCCGAGGATTTTCGATACGGGGTGTTCACGGCGCCCTCTGTTAAGGAGTCCGCTGATCACCATCACGACTCCTAGAAGTATCAGGAAATAGCCGATGAGATCAAAGCTAAAGTCAATGTAACGGAATAGGTACCATCCTGTTCCAAGGCCGAGGAGGAATCCTCCGAAACCCAATCCTGAATCAGACATACTAAGAGTTTGATGTTTTGAGTCCAATTAAAACATATCTAAGCATCGGTTATGGAGAAATGTTGAGGCCAGAGCCTCGTAAAGGGGGTCTATGATATGCTCTGAGCCTCCATTATGAGGAAATCTATGAGTTTAACTTACTACTGTAACGATGAAAGAAGGGGTGGTTGGAACTTATTCGTTTATGAGTGGTTCCCCATATGTGAGTAAGGTGATTGTGCTTTTCACGTTGTCGAGGCGCCGAATCCTGTTGAAGACTACTTCCTTAACCCTGTCCATGGTTTCTGCCTCCATCTCGATGATGAGGTCGTAGATCCCGTAAAGACTGTAGATCTGGGTTATCTCCTCGACTCCTTCCAAGGCTTCAATTATTTTCGACTCCTGCCCGAGTTCCGTGTTTAGTAGAACGAAAGCCTTCATAGTAATCATATGATGCATTGTTATACAGGAATATATGGTTTGAGCCTAAGTTTTCTTGATACAATAAAAGTCGCTCATAATTCATCGAGTTTTTTCTCAATGGTTTGCAGATCATTGAGGCTGAGCCTCGATGCCCAAGAATCCAGTATGTGTTGTTCTAAGCAAAGTGTTTTGATAAAGTTTCTAGCCTCTTTCTTGGTGGCGCATTTTTCTGATCTGATGAGGGCTTCCCTGAGGGCGTTTTTTGTGTATTTATAGCCTTGCTGGATAAGCTCTCTGAGGACGTTCTCAGCGTCATTTGAGCCATGTTTTGGTCTGAGAGTTATGATCTCTGTGGACACTCGTGGCTCAGGGAGATATGCGTCTGGTGGTACGGGCTCCTTCAGCGTAGTATCGTAGAATAAATGTGAGAGCCATGAGAGTTTAGTGCATTCAATACTGCCGGGATCAGCGGTGATGGTTTCAGCGAAACCAATAGGGACTATAAAGGTAGCTGATTTGAAGCCCAATCGGAGCGTGCGCTGGAAGAAGGCTTCACATATCATATATGGGAGATTGGATACGAGTCTATCATTTTTTGGTAGATAGGTCTTGAGAGCATCGTCTTGAATTATCTTAAGATTGGGGTTGTCCTTGAAGCGTTCATCGAGTATAGGTAAATATTTGGTATTTTTCTCGATGCATATAAGATAACGCGCCTGCTCCAGCAGCCGCTCAGTTATGTTTCCTGTTCCGGGCCCGATCTCAAGCACCGTCTCCCCCGGTTCTATGCCGCAATAGTCTACGAACCGCTTGATCACATCAGGGTCTATGAGTTGCTGTTCATCTATGGATGAATCTAGTTCAATCTTGTACTTTGATAGTAAAAGCAGGGTTTGATCCCGTAGATTATGGGAGTTTACAGAAGATATCTGGGCTCGCCTTTTATGGAACCAATGAGCTCCAAGGTCTCCTCGACCTCTTCATCAGATCCCTCGACGAGGATTCTTACAGATCCCTCGGCTCCAGCTACGCCCCCGGCTGCATACAGATAGGCGTCTACTCCGGTGAGTATCTCAAGGGCCTCAATCTCTGTTATGATGGTGCCTACAATGGGCCAGAGTCTCGGTCCCTCGTAGTCTTCTTCCGATGCGATGAGGTGAAGCTCGTTGATGTTCTCGTATGTGAGTTTCTCTAGGCCGATGGGGATTATGAGTTGAACCTGTTTGCCTATGATGTGACCTATGGTGTTGCCGATTGTTGCTCCATCCATTCCGCCGATGAGTATTCCCGCGATGTTATCATCGTAGTTCAGGGCGTTTGCTCCCTTGATGTAGATGTCTCCTCGTTTCAGATCAGGCGCGATTGTGACCCGGTCATATTGTGGCGCTATCTCTCCTTTGATGAATACAACGTCTGGTATCTTCTCTGGCTGGGGTCTGGGGTCCTTCTCTGGCTCTTTGGGTGTGGTCATTCCGCTCCTGTAAGCCCGTTTGTCTATTTCTTTACCCCATAACTCCTCAAGCACGTAGGCGTTGGTGGTGCCTGTGGCAACTACCACGGTTCTATTCTCCATTGCTTCCTGCACCTCAGGCAACGCAGCTATGGCTTTTGCGATAAGTCTCTTTGACTCAGCTACTGTGAGTACGAATTGGCGTTTCATGGATTAAGGGAATAGCCGCGGGTTTTTAAATCGATCATAAGCCCAAAATGTGAGACCCGCTCTAGGTTATTTGTGTTCACCGACGCCCTAAAACGAGACCAGAGAAACCTAGAGGAATACGAGAAAGCAATAGCTGACCCTGCCAATGCTCAGAGAGAGCTGCTGGAGGTATTATTGCGAGATTATAGCCGGACAGGTTTCGGTGTATCTCAGGGATTGACTGATGGTTTATCGGTTGAGGAGTATGTTGAGCTGGCTCCTGTAGTCACTTATCATGACCTTGAGAAGCAGCTTGAAGCGGTAAGACGAGGAGATTACCACGTATTACTGGTTGAGGAGCCGATTACATGGGTGATGACAAGGGGTACGACGGGTAACTCGAAGATTTTACCTGTAACAGAGAAACATATGGATCACCTCATCAAAGGCGGTGCACGTGCAGTTCTCAACACAGCCTTCAGGCAGGGGGGATTGGATACCCTGATGGGTGGCGTTCTCAATCTTCAGTTTCCCAGCAACACCAGAGTAATGAACGTGGGGGGTCAAGAGACGGTGTTTGGGTTCAGCAGTGGCACCTATGCTCGTTTGAATCCAATGATGGCTGGGCTGAGTCTTGTGCCTCGTCAGGAGGAGATAGATGAGCTTGAGACTGGTTTGTCGGTCTCGGATTGGGAGAAAAGATATGAGTTCATTTATCAGAGAGCCAAAGATGAGAAAATTGTAACCATAATGGGCGTTGCCCCGGTTCAGACCGGTTTTGCGCGATACATGAAGAAGACCCACGGTGTCTATCCTCGGGATATCTGGGACATGAAAGTACTTTACACCACCAGCGTCGCCAAGATTCACACAAGATATAAGCCTATTCTGCAGAAAATGTATGGAGACGTCTCGGTTGTTGAGATGTATACGGCAACGGAAGGTGCTTTTGGGCAACAAATGGATGAATACCCATACTGGAGACCCAACTACGATCTCTACTTATTCGAGGTAGAGACCGGCAGAGGAGTCAAGATGCTGTATGAACTGAAAAGAGGTGAATGGGGTAGACTCATTATATCTACCCCTATTTTGCAGCGGTACAAGATCGGAGACCTCGTTGAGAGTTTGGGAAAAAACTATTACAGGGTCTTTGGGCGTGACAAACCCAGAACCGTTTTAGAGCATCAAATATACAGGACGATGTTTGGCTGGGTGGTTTAGGGAACCGGGTTCTTACCCCGATCCATGAAGCCCCTTAATACAATCACCAAGCCGAGACCGATGAGCATTATCGCCCACCAGTCACGCAGATTAAACGTAATACCGAGACCAATAAGCGTCAATACGCCCCCGCCGATTATGTAACCATAACCAGCGTCAAATGAGCCGTATTCTTGAGTAGCAAGCAACCCCCTGATGATAAGTATAACACCTATACCCATCAAAAAGTAGCCGCCGAAGTCAAAGGACCGTATGATACCCTGATTGCTCAATAGAAGTAGCAAGCCGAGCCAAGTAACGATAAGTCCACCAATTATGGGACCGAATTTATCGTCCTCTCCCTTCTCATCTTTTTCATTCTTCTCGTCTTTCTCATCCCTTCTATGGACTCTCCGATAGACTACTCCTTCTTTAAGAGGGGTTCTGCATTTTGAGCAGAAGTCGTCGTCTTCACTTATCTCGTTACCACATTTTGGACAATAAGGCATAGATTCACCTAAAAAGACAAGAGGAGAGTCCATATTAAACGTTCTTAGTAATCGGACTTACAACAAAATACATGAGTGATGCAGCTAGTAATGCGAGCCCAGCTACAGCGTACCATCCAATGGTGTAGCTGCTGGTAATATCACGAACATAGCCGAGCAGAAAAGGCAATACGAGAGCTCCGAAGGAGCCAAAAGTATTATTGATCCCTGATATGCTGCCTGCGTTCTCTACTCCAAAGAGTTCAGGTATTATGCTGAACGCTGGGCTGCGTGTGAAGTTAATGAACCAGCCAAGGAGAAATACAAGCACATAGAGAACCGGGTTCCCGAGACCCAGGGTAAACAAGAGAATAAAAACCATCAACGAGAAGAAGCTAAACATCAGCACACGCCTCTCACCGATTCGATCAGCCACGATCCCACCCAGAGGGTTCGCGATTACACCGGCGAGGTTAAGAAGAGACATGGCGCCACTGGTTGCTACGACGCTTAAACCGTATTCTTCTTTGAGCACAAGAGGCATCCAGGCGATGAATGTGTAATACGAGCCCAATCGGATAAACTGAACAACATCCATGTACCAGAAACTCAGCTGATTAACAGGCAGATCACAGAGATTCATCCGCCTACCCACCTCACCGTCACGATCCTTCAAGAAGAAGAAACATGTTAAAGCAGAGACTACGCCGAAGAGCCCCATTACTTTGAGGCTTCCCCTCCAACTCAGAGAGACGCTGAGCAGAGGAACAGCCCAAGAGGCGGCTATCAACCCGGCGCTTCCCCCAACGTTTAACAAGCCCAGCGCGGTCCCACGTTCCTCGCTGTTGAACCAACTCGATACAAGTTTGACGCCGGGGACAAATATCCCTGCACCGAGAAGCCCTGATAGAAAACGGAAAGCAACTGCTACAACTATATCTCTGCTATAGCCGAAGAGAAGCGTCGATAGGCTGATGCCCAAGACGCTGAGAGTCATGGCTCGTCTACTACCATATTTATCGGAGATTATCCCCCAAGGAATCTGCCCAATTGTGTACCCGACAAAATAACCCGACATCAAGGCCCCAGCCCAAGTATAGTTTAACATGAGCTCAGACTTTATCGAGTCAAGAACATTGGTGTACGCGGTATTCATTATGCTGAGGGTAGCCAAT
>CAYTVK010000029.1:0-801 GCA_964441725.1 uncultured Candidatus Bathyarchaeia archaeon
ATGAACTTCTCCAGCTCAGGACCCTTGTTTGGAGTTATCTCCAGCATGGGGATAAGGTAGGGGGAGCCTCCCAGCTGACGTATATAGTCTACTGTTTCCTCGCACTGGTTCGCTGGTCTCGTAATTGCCACTATTTTGCCTGATAATGGATCTGGTTTACTCAAACCAGTTGAGCTCCTTTCTAAGCTCCACTACCTTGCCGATTATAGTTATCGCCGGTGGCTCAATGCCCGCTTCAATGGCTTTCTCGTAGATGTCCTCCACAGTGCCCACTACCGTTTTCTGATTCTCTGTGGTGCCTTTCTCGATTACCGCTACAGGCGTATTCTGGTCCAGTCCACCTTGCTTTAGTTTCTCAAGTATGGCAGGCATGTTTCTTATTCCCATCATAACCACAAGGGTGTCCACGCAAGTTGCTAACCCAATCCAGTCCACCGTACCCTTCTCTTTGGAGGCCGCTTCATGCCCCGTGATGAAGGCAACAGACGAGGCGATGTGGCGATGGGTAACTGGAATACCAGCATACGCTGGCACAGCTATCGCCGATGTGATCCCCGGCACTATCTCGTATTCTATACCTGCCTCTTTGAGGATGAGCGCCTCTTCTCCACCTCTTCCGAATAGAAATGGGTCTCCTCCTTTGAGTCTGGCGATGATTTTTCCGGTCTTTGATTTCTCCAAGAGAAGTTGATTGATCTTTTCCTGTGTTGCACTTGCTTCTCCGGGGTGTTTTCCGACGTAGATCTTTTCGCAGCCCTCGGACACGATCCCGAGAATCTCATCAGTGACCAATCTATCGTA
>CAYTVK010000029.1:811-2848 GCA_964441725.1 uncultured Candidatus Bathyarchaeia archaeon
ATGCGTTGTGCCTTATGTGTGAGTACCTCTGTTTCACCGGGACCTGATCCAAGCAAATAGACTTTTCCCATTATCTCCACCTCTCTATTAACTTGGCTCCACCCTGTTCTAGGATATCCAGTCCAGCCTGTCTTCCGAATGCTTCAGGGTCTGTGTGTTCATTTGTTTTTCTATACTGAATCCTTGTTTCTCCGTTAGGCGCTAGTATGCTTGCGTAGAGTTCTAGGGTTTTTCCCGTCGTCGCTATCACTCCAATAGGGGTCTTGCAGCCTCCTCCGACGGCGGTTATGAAGCCTCGCTCCACCATCGTCGTCTCCCAGGCGTTTCTGTCCGTGATCCTGCTGAGTACATTGTAGGCTTCTTTATCGCCGCGGCGAGTCATGACCGCTAATGCGCCTTGACACGCTGTTGGTGTGAAGTCTTCCAAGTTTAGTTTCTCGGATATGTAGCTGGCGTTTATCCCCAGCCTATCCAGTCCAGCCTCTGCGAGTATTATGGCGTCGTATTCTCCGTCTCTAAGTTTTCCGAGTCTGGTATCGACGTTTCCTCGTATTAGTTTGATTTCTAGGTCGTTTCGTATATGGAGTAGCTGTGCTTTTCGACGTGGGCTAGCAGTACCCACCACGGCTCCAATGGGCAGTTCATCTACTCCCCTGTACTTTGTGGAAACCAGAGAATCGTATGGAGAGGCTCTTTCAGGTACTGCTACTAAGACTAGGTCTTTATGAAGCTCCATGGGGAGGTCTTTCATGCTGTGGACAGCGAATCTAGCATCTCCGTTGAGCACCATCTCGTCGATGGCTTTTGTGAATACTCCCCTCTCGTTTATCGCCTCTATTGGTCTGTCTCTGAATTTATCCCCGGAGCTGTTGGTTATCTTGATCTCCACTCTGGCATCTGGGAATATCCTCTTGAGCTGAGTCTCGACAATCTTCACTTGTATTATTGCGAGGTCGCTGCCTCGTGTTCCCGCTGTCAGTTCCATTTGGCTGCCTCTTTTACTCTGCGAGCCACTTCGCGGCATCTTTGGCGTGGTATGTGATTATCATATCGGCGCCTGCTCTCTTGATGGCTGTTAGTATCTCTAGCGTGATTTTTTTCTCATCGATCCAGCCATTTGCTGCAGTTGCCTTCACCATGCTATACTCTCCGCTCACGTTGTATGCAGCCGTAGGCATCCTGAACTCTTCTTTAACGCAGTGAATCATATCCAGGTAAGCTAGTGCTGGTTTCACCATCACCATATCTGCGCCTTCCTGAATGTCCAGCATGGTTTCTCGAAGTGCCTCATTTTTGTTTGCGAAAGCCATCTGGTATCCTCTTCTATCTCCGAAAGTTGGGGCGCACTCAGCCGCGTTCCTGAATGGTCCGTAGAAGTTTGATGCCTGTTTCGCCGAGTAAGCCATTATGGGAACGTTTGGGTATCCCGCTTCATCGAGGTGTGCTCTTATCGCGGATACCTGACCATCCATCATCCCTGATGGGGCCACAATATCCACTCCTGCTTCAGCGTAAGAGGTTGCTATTTTGCCGTATATCTCCAGAGTTGGGTCGTTTTGTACTTCTTCTCCCTCAATTATTCCACAATGACCGTGGCTCATGTATTCACATAAGCAAACATCCCCAATTACTACTAGTTTATCCCCGAGGGCTGTCTTGATGGATCTGATTGCTTTCTGAGTTATTCCCTCCGGGTCGTAGGCTGAAGAGCCTTTTTCATCTTTGTTCTCTGGTATCCCGAATAATATTATGGCTGGTATCCCTAGAGCCTCTACTTCTTCTGCTGCTTTTACTATGTCCTGTAACGGGTATTGATACTGTCCCGGCATCGAGGATATCTCCTCGGGTGCTTTGATGCTTTCTTTAACGAATAATGGGTAAATGAAATCATCTTTTGTGAGGGTGGTTTCTCTAACCATGTCTCTAATTTTCTGAGTTGTCCTCAGTCGTCTCATTCTAAGTGTTGGATACTGCATTCATATCACTGATTTACATTGGTTTCTTGTATCATGGCGGCTTTTTCTCTGATGAGTGCCT
>CAYTVK010000029.1:2858-14541 GCA_964441725.1 uncultured Candidatus Bathyarchaeia archaeon
AGCAACGAGTCTCGCTTCATCAAGTTTGTTTGACCTCAAACACTGGTTAATTTTCTGATCTTCGTTAATCTGGTAGAGTATTTCACGGGATTTATCGGAGTCACCAATAACTGACTTTGACAGCTCCCTCGCAAAATGCTGGAGTTCAACCCGGAGAACATCCTCCTCTGTTATCCTTTTTTCTAGTCTCTGTCTCAGAACCCTAGACATAAGCGGGCTTTTTCCATCAGTACAAATTCCTACCCGGATACTTCCCCTGTGAATCATCGCTGGAGAGTAGAAATCACAGATCTCAGGCATGTCTACAGCGCAGACTAGAACTTTGTGTTCTTTGGCTTTCTTGGTTATCTCTTGGTTTAGTTCCTTGTTGTCGGTGGCTGCATAAACTACGAAGGCTTTGGCTATACTTGCCTCCAGAAGCTTTTTGTCGTTTTCCAGATCTCCTTCTATGGCTATTATTTTCTTCTCTTCGGCGAGTTTCTTTAGATTAGGAGTCAGTGTCTTGCTGATTATTGTTACAAGTGCATCGTGATCTAGAAGTGATTGTACTTTTCTTTCTCCTAGCGTTCCTCCCCCTATTACTAGAGATGTCTTGTCTTCTAATCGAAGATCAATTAGCAACAGTCATTCACCAATTTTCCGCCATCTACATCTTACATGAACCACGAACTTCCGATATATATTTTGCGGGATTACGCAAAATCTTTGATCAATGTTTGCTTGATACGCAAGTTTTATTTACTCTTTCAACGGGTTGTGGATGGATAGCTACATGACAAAACACGCTATAGAGAGCGGTCTGAGATCTTTTGGGGATGGTCTGGTCCAATCCATTGCGAAGGACCTAAGCGAAAATCTTGAAAAAGGCTATCTCTATTTTTTTGGCTCTGGATGCCTCACCCAAGCCATCTTGGAGCATATCACTGAAAACAATGACTCTAAACTGGTCTCTTGTTGCGACCTCAAAACTCTAAAACCTGCAAACCTCCTCTTGCCTTATTTTGAAGATAAAAAAGTCAGGCTGATAATCTGTCCTGATGAGGATGGATGTCTGCTCAGGGGAGAGTCTGAAGACATTGATCCTAGATTTTTGTCATTGATTGACAAGGACTGTTTTCAGATTATTGCTGACATGGAGATGTTAGCCAACCTAAAGGGGCTGCCTTTTACTGTGGATACTGGAAGTAGTGACCTTGATAACAAATTAGCGGGCTATTCTCAGGTCATTACTTCGTATAGAAGAAGAGCTATGTATCCTGTAGTTGCTCTCTAATCTATAACGGCTACCTTGATTCAAGGAAATCGGGCGTAAACTAGCTGGTTTAATCGGGTGAGAATAATCGTGGAGATTAATTTTAGGTGAGTAGTTTAGTCTTCTATACCAACTATGATTTTAGTTACTTGAGACTTTTATTTAGTGAGTTAATATGCGGCTTGGGCTGAAGGTCTTTTTTTCACTACTATTCTTATCTTCCATGTTCTTTCAAGCTGGATTTGTTCTTGGAGTACCTTATCTTGAAGAGTGGGGAATCTACAAATTCGATCCATCTACACCGAGTATTAGTCTGATTTATTCCTGTCCCGAGGTGATAGATAACATCAAGCTCAATTCAGCCGAGGATACCTTCGCATTCACCAGATACTATGGTGGCGATGATTACGAGTACTCTGAGATATGCACAATGAACATTGACGGAACCCAGCTAACCCGCTTAACAGACAATGATAACCTAGACGTATTCCCCTCGTGGTCGCGGGATGGCACTGAGATCGCTTTCCTCTCTTGGCGAGACACTAATTTGGATATCTGGATAATGGATGTTGATGGAGGCAATCAGAGGCTTCTGTATGATTCAGGGTTCCACGACGCTGATCTTCACTGGCTCGGAGACATCATGGCCTTCACGAGAAACAGCCAGATCTGGATCATGAATAGCAATGGCTCAAACCCGAGGCAGTTAACTGATCCACCACGGGCCGGTGAGTGGGGAAACTCCGTGTTACCTTTCGGAGACTATGACCCAAGGATAAGACCAGATGGCTCTAAGGTGGTCTTTGAGCGGCTTGTGGATGACTCCAGTCCTCATGGAAACTATGACCTGTTCTTGGTGAATATCGATGGTTCAGGTGAGACTAGGCTCACTGAGACGGGTTGGACTCAGGGCATAGCCTCTTGGAGCAGCGATGGGAGCAGCCTCATCTATCTGGTATCAGCCAAAGGCAGTGAGGGGGTATATGATATCTACAAGATTAATAGCGATGGCTCGAGGATGACGGATTTAACCTCAAGCCTGTTTCCTGATACTTTCTTAGCTCACTCGGTCCTGTACACTCAAGCTAATGATATCTACTTCATCGGGCAGTGGTATGACTGGAAGATACTCGATACAACCTTAACCCTCAACGTTGCCAGCGACAGCTACGAGACGGGTAGCAGCGTAACACTCTCTGGGGTGCTTAGTCCACGGGTTGATGATGCAACGATTCAACTGTCAGTCGTTGCTCCATCCGGGACAGAGCAAACATATGATGTTCCTGTGGTGGATGGAAAATACAGCTACGAAATAGCTGCTAATGAGACGGGGCAATGGAGTGTGGAAGCCTCGTGGATGGGGGATTCGGGTCACACAGACATCGATAACGCCGTTGAGTTCAATGTAATCGCGTCAACTGAGCCCGGTGGAGGAGTTCCCGGTTTCTCAGCGGCATCAATCCTGCTCGGGTTATTATTTGCCTTTTTTTATCTGAGAAGCTGCTTCAATAAGGAAAAAAATGGGGATATTTCCCAACTATAGTGGTGATTTTACTCTATCTTTGTCATGGGTTCTCCACAGCATACAAGGGTACCGACGCCGTTCTCCAGCACTCTCACCTTGTTGCCACAGATCTCGCACAGATAAACTTCGTTGACTTCAGTCATAGGTAATCTGACGAAGCTCACTGTATTAACCTTACCCGATTTAATGTACAGAAAAATAGGAGGGGGTAAAAAATCCCGGCCACAAACAAGCCTCCAAACCAAAAATCAGCCCCAAAACAACCCAGATCAGATCTCCAATAGTGCAAAAAAGTGGTAGAGTAACGGGCAAATAATGACAAAAAACGCATTGGTAAGAGAAGTTAGATAACTGTTAGTTCCTTATGGTAGTTGCTGAATGGTACTCCGCCAGTCTTTGTTACCATAACCACATCCTCTACTCTGGCACTCCACTCACCAAAGAGCAGTATACTGGGCTCCACTGTGAAGGTCATACCCTCCTGCAGCATAGTCTCATCGGGCAGATACAGGTAAGGTGGCTCATGCACTGTGATGCCTATCCCGTGCCCAAGACGGTGAACAAAGTTCTCACCATACCCTGCCCGCTCAATGATGCCACGTGCCACGCTATCCAGCTGCATACAGTTCAACTCACCTGCGATCATCTTCTCGATGGCAGTAGCCTGCGCAGCCATCACTAGGCTATGAATCTCTCGGACCTTCGCAGGTGGTTCACCGACGCAGACTGTTCTACCGAAATCGCTGCAGTATCCCTCGTAGACGCATCCAAAGTCGAAGCTGATGGTGTCCCCGTCCTCAAGCACACGTGGCTCCTCGCCTGTCTCGCTCAGCGACCACGGATGCTTTGGAGACCTGAATCTTACGCCCGTTACGAAGCTATTATACTCGGCTCCCTGCTTCCTGAACTCGTAGTCTACGAGGTGGGCTATATCTATCTCCGTCAACCCCCTTTCAAGACTGTCCACAACTTTACCGTAGACTCTGTCAGTGATCTCACCAGCCCTCTTCATCACAGCTATCTCATCGGCGTCTTTGATCATTCTCATGGGCTCAATGATCTCGTTTGCGTTCACCAGCTTACTGTATGGCAGTATTTCTCTGAATAATAGAACAGTGTGAGCCCACGCCCTCTCCTCGATAGCTATCCCCTTCCCTCGTAGGTTATGGGCTCCAAACACTCTTTTCAGCACCTCTTTTGGACGCTCGCTCTCATCCACTATACGGATCTCGGTGATCCACGGCTTACCCTCTGCCTCCTTCTCCCAGTTGCTTCCCCCCATCCTCGGAGCTACCAGAGTTATGCCTCCCGTGACGCCGATGTAGGCTCCCTGTACGTAGTCTCCGTAGCTGTTGCTATCCGTTAGCTCTGGTCCCCTGCGTTTTATGCCCGTTAAGTAGAATAGGTTGGCTCCTCTCCGCAGATACATGAGAGAGACCCCGCTGTCTCTCATAGCCTCTCTTAATCTGCTGAGCCTTCCCTCGTAATCCATTGTCATAACAATAAACATGGGTCCGGGGGTATAATAAAACTGCCAAAAGTGGGAAACGGAGGATTTATTGGCTCTTTACGATCTCGTCGAGTCTATTGACGAATCGCTCAGCCTCATCCAAGTTGTTGTAGAAGTGGGGGCTTATCCTGATTCCTCCAACTCTCTCGCAGCACCAGTAATCCTCAGAGTTAAGAACCTCCACCGTCTTCTTGATGTCGGGAACCTTGACGTTGAGATATGATCGTCGTTTCTCGTCAACTGGTGTCTGTAGCTCGTAGCCTTTCTCAAGGAGCATGTCAATGATCTTGGTGGCGAGTTTCTTGTTCTGCTTTTCTATCTCCTTCATGCCGTGATCCAGCAATACCTTCATACTGTTTGCGACTGCCTTGAATGTGAAGTCGGGGCTCCTGAATACACCGTATTTTCCTATTCCCTTGTTGAGGGCAAAACTGTGACCCACATAAGGTCCATTTATCCCTGTCTGCTCATAGGTGTAAGTGCAGCCGCTCACATAGACTGGAGGATACTCATCGATGTGCTCCTCTTTCATGTACAGGAACCCGCTGCTTGCAGCCGGTATTCCCCCCAGCAGCCACTTGAATGTACTCGTCGCGGCGAAATCTACGCCTGTCTTATCTATCTGCCAGTCGATGGCTCCTATGCTCTGGGTTGCGTCTACCACAAAGTATGCTCCGTGGTCGTGGGCTAGTTCTGCTATCGCGTCTATGTCAAAGAGGTATCCGTTGAACCAGCTGGGCTGGTCAAGGTAGACGATGGCCGTGTTATCGTCTATTGCTTTCTCGAAGGCATCTGCCTCCACGACGCCCTTGTGGCTTGGAAGCCACCTCGCCTCGGCTCCCTTCTCCACTCCCTTTTCTACGAGGGCCGCGCCCATTGGGAAGGCTAGGTCTGTTGATACTATGTTGTCTCCTTTCTTGACTGGGAGCATGCTCATTATCACGTTCATGCCCGTCGATGCATTGGGGACCCCTAGCACCTCCTCCTTCTTTGCTCCTATCACTTGTGCGAATAGTTCACGCGCGTTATCCAGAGAACCTGCGCCTTCCTCGACGTTGAACGCCCACTGGCGTTGGCCGCTCATGTGGTCCACGAGGGCGTTGATGTACTCCTTCATGGTGTCCAGTGTGCTCTGTGGGGCGCAGCCCATTACCGCGTTGTCAAAATATACTAGCCGCTCTGTTAGCGGGAACTTCTCTTTAAGCTTCAAACTTATCCCTCATACCTACTCTGATGATAAATATAACATCCCCTAAACCAGCTGTCCCTCAGCGACGTAAGCTACCTTACCCCCGACATCAACCTCAATGTTGTCACCCTTCTTAGCAGCCTTGAGGTAGAGGATTGAAGGTCTCATTATCTCTGCTCCCTGCTCTACCCTAACATCGATGCTATCGCTGTCGAAGTAGCGGTGCTTTACCAAGTATCCTGCGAAGCATCCGTTGGCGCTCCCTGTAGCAGGGTCCTCTGTGAAGCTCGTGATCATTCTAGCCTTAAGGTGGTTCTCTGTGCTCTCTGGTTCACTGCAGAACATGAAGGGCCACTTGGCATTCTTATCTCTGCTATACTCTGCCAGTGCCTCATAGTCTATTTTCACGCGTTTCAATGCGTCTCTTGTCTTCAGGGGGATGATGTAGAAGTAGACCCCGGTTGAGACCTCTTGTATGGGGTAGTCTGTGTCGAAGTCCTCCTGCTTTAACCCGAGGAACTGGGCGAATTTCTCCACTGAATGAGTCTCACCGAATACTGGTGGAAGCTGCCTCATCCAGAGCACGTCCGTTTCTTCGCCTTCGTAGTTGAACCTGACGGGGATTAAACCAGCTTTCATGTCTAGTTTGATTTCTTCTACCTTCTTCTTTAGCAGAATTCTCTGGGCGATATAGGCTGTGCCTAGCGTGGGGTGTCCTGCGAATGGGAGTTCGCCTTCTAGTGTGAATATTCTCACCTTGAAGGTCCTTTTCTCTCTGTCTGATGCTGTGATGAACGTGGTCTCGCTGAAGTGCATTTCACGTGCAAGCTTCTGCATGAGTTCTGTTGATATACCCTCATCGTCTATTATTACCGCTAGTTGGTTTCCCTCATACTTCGCCTCAGCGAAGACATCAACAATGTATAATGGATGCTTCATACATCAGAAGATGATTCAAGGTTTAATCAGTTTATCCAAAAATCACGGAATGTACTGCAGTATAGGTGTACCCGTCATCTCCCTGACCTCCTCCCAGTAGGGAAGCTCCGCCTCAGAGACCAATGTTATGGCTTTTCCAGTCTCACCTATCCTTGCGGTTCTCCCAATCCTGTGATAGTAGACTTCCGGGTCCTCAGGTACCTCATAGTTGATGATGTGGCTTATTCCTTTGATGTCTAACCCCCTTGACGCCACGTCAGTGGAGACTAGGAACTTTACTTGTCTCTTCAACAGTTTAGTGAATGCCTGATCCCTCTGGCTCTGGGTGTATCCGCCGTGAAGCGCCTCAACGAGGTATCCTTCTTTTTGGAGTGTCTCAGCCAGCGTATCCGCTGATTCTCTTGTATTGCAGAATATGAAGCCCCTGTCCACATCGACCTTGTTGAGTATCTTGATGAGGCTCTGAACCCGCGTATCTTCCTCCACTCTCAACATATACTGCTGAACGTTCTCCTGAGCCACTTCCTCCTTGGATACGATAACTCTTTGCGGGTGACGCATGTATCGGGTTGCAATCTCTAAGATATCATCGTTTATAGTGGCCGACCATAGGCTGGTCTGCCTCACGAAGGGTAGCTGGCTCAATATATCCCTCATTTCCCTCATGAAGCCCATCTCCAGCATCTTATCAGCCTCATCGATCACAGCCACCTTGACTCTGCTGAGGTCCACGGCTTTCCTCTTCCAGATGAGATCGAGAAGCCTGCCAGGAGTAGCCACAATTATATGAGCAGGCCTCCTCATGAGAGCAGATTGTCTGTCTATCTGCCCTCCCCCATGGAAGCACATTATTCTGATGTCTGTGTATTTTGCGTATCCCCTGATATGGGTAGCTATCTGGTTGGCGAGTTCACGTGTAGGAGCTATTACTAGTCCCTGAGTCGAGTCATCATTTGGATCGATTCTAGCAACTAAGGGTATCCCGAATGCCCCTGTCTTCCCTGTGCCTGTCTGAGCTTGCCCGATAACGTCTCTGCCTTCCAGCAGCAGGGGAATAGCCTCCATCTGGATTGGAGTCATCTCTCTGAACCCCATCTTGCGAACGCCCTTCCGTATCTCTGGGCTTAGAGACAACTCATCGAAACGACTCATAGATTATCCCCTTTGAATATTCTTGCCAGCCTAAAAGTGTAGTTTAATAACAGTAATGAATGTACCCCGGTTTCCGGGGGAAGAGAACATCAATTAGTTCATCTAACCCATCTCTCACATAGAAGTCAGGGTAAGCATATTCAAGGTCCTCTCTACTCCGATATCCGAGGAAGAGCTGGATGGAAGCGTATGGGTTTAACCCGAGAACTCGGCCCGCATCAGATATCTGCTTCACCTCAAGTAATTTTCCCTCCTCAAAGGTTACCTCTAAGGCGTATTTCCAGAAGTTCATCTTCAACACCTTACTTAGTTCCTTGAACTTGGAATCCATTAACCTCTGCTCCAAGAGTGGGCCAAGTTTCCTCAAGAAACTCTCAGGGTCGAGTATCTTCACCTGCCAAGCATACGACTTGTTTACCTTTGCCCCTAACCCTATGAGGTATCTTGAGAAATCATCCTCATGGCTCAGCTTTGTATTGATCCTCTTGCATCCCTGTCTCTCAGCTTCAGCTCTAATGACTGAAGCCACTTTCTCAGCGTATGACCCATCTCTTAGCACCAGCTCCCTGATGAGAAATGTTTGCTCTTTTTTATTTAGCCACCATCTGTAGTATGCTACTATTTTCTCGTCCTCAGTCACCGATGTAGCCTTGAATGGTTCTGCCCCATAGGTTCCTGTTTCTCTCTGCATCTTCCAGATGGCCTTGGTCCTGACGCTGTGAACCAGATATCTCCTCTGCGTCTCTTCCAGGAGTCTCTGCGCCTCTAGGATGTCATGTTCTTTGAATGCCCTGAAACTGATTGGTTCATCAGGCAGTCTCTCGGTGTCTATCTCGGTGAGGTAATCTAATTCGACGGCATACTGATACCCGAATTGGCGATAAAAGTACGGGATACCAGCTAGCACACATAGATCATAGTCTTCCTCTCTAGCGTATTCGTCAAATTTATCGTTTAAAACCCATTGAAGTCTCTTTCTTCTATACTCAGGCTTCGTGCCTACACAGCCCATCTCCGCGACTTTCAGCTCCACTCCCCCAATACTCCACATCTGGGGGATCAAAACAAGCCCCGCTACTGCTTCATCGTCCTCCATCACCATGAAGTAGGTGTCATTTGTCATCTCAGTGTGATGCTCAACGAATCTTTTCACTATCGCAACTATATCCTCGTCACTAAAAGCAGAGCCCATAACCTCATATAGTTTCATGAAATCACTCTCAGAAGCAGGTTTATGGAACCTGTATCCCTGGGTCATGAATCCTGTATATTTCCACCAGCCTAAATACAGTTTGGGGCTCAGGAAATTATATAGACCCATAAACTGTTTCCATATATACTTGTGAAGAGTGAGAGAGTTAACATGGGTGAGGATGAGCGTGAGGACACTCGCCGAGACGACGAGACAGATATTGAGGAGCAGATAATTGAGAGAATGGGGCAAATCTCATCTGAGTTGGCCCATGACCTCAGAAGTCCCTTACAGACTATTCAAAACGCCATTTATCTGATTCAGAGAAACCCAGATAACGATCAGCTGTACGTGATGGTGAAGCAGAGTCTTGCACAGGCTACCGCGCTGCTTGATAACTTCAGGGACTACTACAAGGCTCATCTACTCCAGAGGCTTAAAGTTGATCCCTCCAAGGTGGTTGAATTAGCCTTCTCGGAACTTCCTATTCCTGATAACATCACGATCATCAAGGACCTCTGCGAAATCCATCCTATCAACATTGATCCCCAGAAAATGGCGCTAGCCATTAGAAAGCTGCTGATTAACGCTATTGAGGCCATGCCCGATGGTGGAGAACTCACTGTGAAGGCATCGGAGACATCCGAATCAGTGCTTATTACCATCAGTGACACCGGGATAGGCATCTCCCCTGAGGTAGCTGAGATCATATACACTCCCTTCATGGCTAACCAGAAAAAGGGGAGAGGTCTCGGGGTCCCCACTGCTCAACGCGTCGTTGAGAGCCACGGTGGTCAGCTGAGCTTCGTAAGCGAGGATGGAAAAGGCACTGTTTTCACTATTCAGCTGCCTCTTTCTGCGGTGGACCTTTAAGCCTCTGGACTTTTACTCGTTATATGGTACTTGTTTCAAGCCGCCTTGTGCATAGACACCTTGATTCGCCTCTCCTTTTAGAGTCTTTTAATTTTCTTCAGGAAGACTCTGAGATTCAGAGCTATCTTAGGATGGCTAATATAATGGCTGTGAAGAGACTCGGTTACAACGATCATGGGCCTGTTCACGCCAAGATAATTGCCGGTAGCGCCCTAGAGATTTTTAGGCTCTTGACGACCCGAGTTGAGCCCAGCAGCGTTACAAATGGAGTGTGTGGATATGATGACGCCCAGTTAATAGTGCTGCTTGGGGCTTACCTGCATGACATTGGTAACGCTGTTCACCGCATCCATCATGAACAAAGCAGCGTCATCCTCGCCATGGGTCCCCTTGAGAGGCTTCTGAATCATGTTTACAGCGACGACCCCGAGCTTGCTTACAGGGTTAAATGCGAGGTGCTTCACGCCTTATTCAGTTCCGATGATGCTGTTCCCTGCCTCAGCGTCGAGGCTGGGGCCGTAACTGTCGCGGATGGCACAGATATGGCTGAGGGGCGGAGTCGTGTACCGTATCTGGCGGGTAAGTTTGATATTCACGCTGTCTCTGCTCAAGCCATTAAACGTGTAACCATTGAGAAAGGCGCCGAGAAACCGGTCTCGATTCAGGTAACCATGGAGAACCCTGCTGGTATATTTCAGATAGAGGAGGTCATGGGGCCCAAGATAAAGAGCAGTGGCCTCACTGGGCTCGTCGAGGTTGTGGCCACCATGAACGGGGAGAAGATAAAGACAATCTAACCTTTTTGAACCACCGGGTCCTTTGGGCTCCAGCCGAAGCCGAGTTTTTCCTCGCACCAGCCCGCGATGTCCAGCAAGTCCCACTCACTATTGGGCAGCCCTATGATCTGCAGCCCCAGTGGGAGCCTGTTCTCTGAGAGACCTGTCGGTATAGTTATGGATGGGAGTCCTATGAGGCTCCACGGCGCGTTGAATGCAGGGCTGCCGGTCCACTCCAGTCCCTCAGGTGCCGTATCCACCGTGGATGGGCATATTACGCAGTCATATTCCCCTATTACGCGGCTTATATCGCTGATTATCTCGCCTCTGAGCCTCTGGGCTCTAAGATAGGCCGTGGCTGGCACGAGAAGCCCCGATGATATGAATCCCTGTATGTATTTTCCGTACTCTTCTCGTCTCTTCCTGAACATGTCCTCATGGACAGCCGCTGCCTCCACCGACATTATGACCCTGTGCACATCAGGGATGTGTCTGAAGCTATCAGGCAGATCCGTGTCCACCATATCGGCGCCCTCTCCCCACAGCCTCGCCACCGCTTTCTCAAAGCCACTCCACACGTCCTCCTCCGCGTTTTCCTTGAAGTATCCGCTGAGCATACCTATCCTGGGTGGCTTCTCCCTCGGCGCCCATCTTATATCCGTGTCTGTGAGTGCTCCCAGCATGAGGTGGGCGTCCTCTACGCTGCGTGTCATGTATCCCACGTGGTCCAGACTCCAACTTAGAGGATATACTCCTTTCCTGCTGAGGAGACCGTATGTGGGTTTGACGCCCACTACTCCGCAGTAGCTCGCTGGGCGAATCACTGAGCCCCCCGTCTGTGTGCCGAAGGCAGCGTGGCACATGCCGCTTGATACTGCTGCGGCTGATCCGCTACTGGAGCCCCCTGGGGTGTGCTGTGTGTTCCACGGGTTTCTCGTTGGGGCGGGGTCGTGGAGGGCGAACTCCGTTGTCTCGGTCTTTCCGAGCACCATGGCTCCAGCCTCCTTTATCTTCGCCACGATCTCTGCGTCTGTGTCTGGTATGAAGTCTCTGTAGATGGGTGAGCCCATGGTGGTCCTCATGCCTGCTGTGTAGAAGATATCCTTGACTCCGATCGGTATCCCATGCAGGGGCCCCCTGAACTCTCCCTTTTCAGCCTCTTTCGAGAGCTTCTCTGCAGTGGCTGTAGCCCCTTCAACATCGATTGTGACCCATGCATGGAGACTGGATTCAAGTCTCTCGATGCGTCCTAACAACGCCTCCAAGAGATCGCTT
>CAYTVK010000030.1:0-14505 GCA_964441725.1 uncultured Candidatus Bathyarchaeia archaeon
CAGTGCGAGACATAGAAAAAGTCTACTTCTATGATCTTGACCCAGAGGCAAGAACGAAAGTCGCAGAGGATATGACAAAGACACTAGGCAGAGAGGTAATCACAGCAAAATCCGGAGAGGAGGCATGCAGAAACGCTGACATCGTATTAACCGCTACAACTAGCCCAAAGCCTGTGCTGAAACGAGAATGGCTCAAAGAAAGAGTTCACGTCAGCGCCATAGGGGCGTTTTACCCTGACTGGAGAGAACTCGATACAGCGACAGTGGCGGAGTCCAAGCTGGTGATAGATGACATGGAGGGAATTAAACACGAAGCAGGGGATATACTCATTCCCATCAAAGAAGGAGCGATCACGTGGGACCATGTCTACGCTGAACTGAAGGACCTTGTTTCAGGCAAGAAAAAGGGACGTATTCCGACGGATACGGTTACCGTGTTCAAGTCTGTAGGGATCGCTATACAGGATAGCAGCGTGTCTAATCTGGTGCTCAGAAAGTTGGGTTACTGATTTTTACGTATGTTACTTTGATAATTCTGTTGTGATAACGAATCACTGAAGGGGGTTAGTACGTACTAACCCCCCTAGCCAAACCCTCATTGTTTTATCCCAGAAACCACAATGATCACAGATTCATCGCTTCGAGGTGTATGGAAACGGTAAAAAAATTCAAAGTAACCATAGAAGACACCCAATGCAAAGGCTGCCTCCTATGCGTACACGTATGCAACACGCGGGGAGGAAAAATATTGAAAGAATCTGAAAACAAGACAGCCCTTGGGGGCACAAAACCCATGGTGGAGGGCGAATGCATTGGATGCAGATGGTGTGAGAGATATTGCCCAGACTTTGCGATAAACGTGGAGGAGATAGAAGATGCTTAAACCGGGAAAACATCTCGTACTGGGTAACATCGCCTGCGCAGAAGGCGCCATACGGGCTGGGTGCAAGTATTTCGCTGGGTACCCTATTACGCCTGCTAGTGAGATAAGTCATCATCTCTCAGCTGAGTTGCCTAAGGTGGGTGGAGTTTTTATGCAGATGGAGGACGAGATCGCCAGCATTGCCAGTATCATTGGTGCTTCTTGGGCTGGAGCAAAATCCATGACTGCTACTAGTGGACCTGGCTATGATCTGATGCAGGAAAACATCGGCTACGCTCATATGACTGAGACCCCGGTGGTTGTGGTTAATGTTCAGCGCAGTGGCCCTAGCACTGGTCAGAGTACAGACCCAAGTCAGCAGGATATCTATCAGGCCAAGTATGGCGCCCACGGTGACTATGAGGTGATCGCCGTTACTCCTTGGAGCGTTCAGGAGATGTTTGATCTCACTGTTAGAGCGTTCAATCTTGCGGAGACCTATCGTACACCAGTTATGTTGATGAGTGATGGATTGATCGGGCACATAGAGGAGAAGCTCATTGTACCTGAAAAGGTCGAGGTTTTAAACAGGAAGAAGCCTACGAGCAAGGATTGTACTCCCTGGGGAACTGATGATCCTTCCGGTGTCCCGGAGATGCCTGCCTTCGGTGAGGGATACAGGCTTCTAGTTACTGGTTCGACGCATAAGCCTGATGGTGTGCGTAACTTTGCACCCGAGTATCATCAAAAGATCGTTTACAGGATTAGAGACAAGGTGTTGAAGGCTGAGCCCAAGATCAGGGATATACACACAGAGTACATGGATGACGCCAAGATCGCTGTGCTGAGCTTCGGCGCCTCAGCACGTCCCAGCATGGAGGCCGTGGAGAAAGCCAGAGAGTCAGGTATCAAGGCTGGTTTATTCAGGTTAAAGACCCTTTGGCCTTTCCCAGAGGAGACTGTGCGAGATTTGGCTGACCAAGTGGACGCCATTATCGTGGTTGAGATGAATGTTGGTAAACTGGTTAAAGAGGTTGAACGCGTGGTCTGCGGAAACGCTAACGTGGTTTCACTTTCCAAGGTTGGTGGACAGCTGCCGTACTCACGTGAAATACTGGAAGCCATAAGGAGGGCACGTCAGTGAAGAATCTATTCTATTACAGGGACAAATATGTGAGAAGCCAACCATCGGCTTTCTGCCCAGGATGCGGTGGAGGGATCATCCTCAACTGCTTCCTGAGAGCCATCGATGACCTAGGACTGGATCAGGATAAAATACTGGCTGTCTCAGGCATCGGCTGTACGGCTTGGATTCCCAGCCCCAACTTTAACGGAGACACATTGCACACGACTCACGGTAGGGCAATAGCCTTCGCTACAGGCGCTAAGGCGTATAACCCTGATTTAACAACAGTCGTCTTCACGGGTGATGGGGATGGGGCCGGTATCGGTGGTAATCATCTGATTCACGCTGCTAGAAGAAACATCGATCTCAAGGTGATCTTGGTTAACAACATGAGCTATGCGATGACTGGTGGACAGATCGCCCCAACTACTATGCACGGCGAAACTACTGTTACAAGTCCTTATGGTAACCCGGAGTTTCCTTTTGATATCACGCAGCTTGTGAAAGCTGCCGGAGCGACATATGTGGCTAAGTGGAGCACGTATCATGTGATTGAACTCACTAATGCCATCAAGGAGGCTATTCAGCACAAGGGATTCAGTTTCATTGAGGTCTTGAGCCAGTGTCCCACCCAGCAGAGGCGTATATTCAACCTCAGGGGTCCGCTGGATAGTCTGCCTCCACGAATATTGGACATGTTCATGGAGAGCATTGTGATAAGAAACAGGTCTCAGAAGCAGGATTACGTCTACGCTGTGCCAAGCAAGAACATCAACGAGACATTGAAGAAGATACAGGGTCTTGGTGACGCAAAAATCGTCGATCACATGGGCTTCGGTCAGGTTGTTAAATTGACAGGAGACCCTGTCGTTCTCAGGGATAGGTTGGAGAAGATTGATGAGGTAAAGTATGTGGCGGATAGCGTCGAGAAGAAGATCGAGCTTGGGTTATTCGAGAAATCTGACCGCCCAGAGTTGACTGATAGCCTGCGTGATATAATCCGCAGAGCAC
Organism: uncultured Candidatus Bathyarchaeia archaeon; assembly: GCA_964441725.1. GTDB lineage: Archaea > Thermoproteota > Bathyarchaeia > TCS64 > TCS64 > RBG-16-57-9. Next base: position 3,000 of record CAYTVK010000030.1, read on the forward strand.
AGGAGGCGGAACGATGAAGCAGAGCATAATGATCAGCGGCACAGGCGGCCAAGGAGTAGTAGCGTCTGGATCATTCCTCAGTAACGCTCTCTTCATGAAGGACTATGAAGTGATGTTCAGTAGAAGCTATGGGGCTGAAGCCCGTGGCGGCAGTTGCAGGGCAGAGATCATAGCCTCGGATGAGACCATCAATGATCTCCAGTTTGAAAAAACAGATGTATTACTGTGTCTGAGCCTCCCAGCATTCAAGAAGTATCTTCCCATCGCTAAACCGAGTTCTCTGGTATTTGTTGATTCCAGCGTCTATGGACGAGCCGATAAGGTCAGGGATGACGTTGAGATAATCAAGGTTCCAGCCAGGGAGATAGCTCAGAGCCTCGGCAACCCCATTGTCGCCAATATGGCTCTTCTGGGGGCTCTAGCCAAGAGGAGTGAGATGGTAAGACTGGATCTGCTTAAGGACGCTGTGAACACCAACATGAGAGAGTCCATGAGAGATATGAACATCAAGGCGCTCCAGATGGGGTACGATTCTATCTGAGGCAACTGTCTTGAGCCGCCTATATCCCTCGCACCCCATTCCGGGGGTCGCAGCAGTAATTATAGATGATTGTCGTGTTTTGCTCACTGTCAGGGGAAAGGAGCCGCGAAAAGGCTTATGGGGTATTCCCGGTGGGGTCGTTGAGGTTGGTGAGACACTTGTGGAGGCGGTCAAACGCGAGGTTTTTGAGGAGACCCATGTTGTGATTGAACCCGTCGAGTTGCTGACTGTTTTTGACTCCATCAACAGGGATGACGATGGAAGAGCCCGGTATCATTATGTCTTGTTTGAGTATTTCTGTGAGTATATTTCAGGCGATGTGGTTGCTGGAGATGATGCCCCTGATGCTAGGTGGGTTTCTGTGGATTCGCTTGATTCTTTGCCTATTATGGAGAGTACGCGTAGGTTTCTGGAACAGGTTTTCAAGGAAAAGGGAATAATTTAACCAAATGGTTAAATAATATCATTGTTGGTTACCATTTGGATTTACAATGGTTGATGTAGATGTTGAGGTGGATGCTAAAGGCATGTTCTGTCCAATGCCTATAGTGAAACTCAAAAAAGCAACAAAGACAATGAAATCCGGACAGGTTCTAAAACTAATAGCAACCGACCCAGGCAGCACACGCGATGTACCAGCTTGGGCGGGAAAGACAGGTGCCGAGATCCTTGAGACAAGCGAGGAGAACGGCGAATATATCTTCGTTATTAAAGTGAGTTAAAATGAGCGAAAGAAAAAAGATAGCAATAATCGTCCACAGTAATTCACTAGACAAGCTATACCCAGTTTTCATGCTGTCTAGTACAGGGGGAGCTATGGACGCAGAGGTACACCTATTCTTCACATTCTGGGGAATGGATGCGATAAAGAAAGGCGGCTTGGATAAAGCTAAGCTACCTGGTATCATGAGTCTTGGAACTGGCATGATGAAGGGAAAGATAAAGGGTGTCGGTATTCCAACCTTGAAGGAACTTCTTGATATGTGCAGGGATACTGAGAACGTCAAGCTCTATGCTTGCAGTACCACCATGGAGATGATGGGCATAAAGAAGGAAGACCTAATCCCAGAGGTTGACGAGATCGTAGGGGCAGCAACATTCCTGGATATCGCGATGGATGCAGATGTCCAGTTGTTCATCTAGGGTGAACGCATGGGAAGAATGCTGATTTTCCTATGCGAGTCTCCATTCCAGAATGAGATTGTGGAGAAAGCGTTAGAGATAGCAAATTCTGCCAGGGGAAAAGGCCATGATGTTGACATCTACTTGATGATGGACGGGGTCTATAATCCAGTGGTATCACAGAGCGGTGAACCTTTTCACATGGATAGTATAAGCGACAGGTTCAAGCAGCTCATAGAACAAGGCGTGAACGTCAGTGGATGCAGAGTCTGCATGGAGCTTAGAGGTGTAACCAAGGAGATGCTTCCAGATGGAGTGGATATCGGTGGTATCTTTGATTTGAGCGAGATGCTTGCCGAGGCAGATGTCGCATTAAGCATGACGGGAGCGAACTAAATTGGAGAGAAAGGTACTCATAATGATAAAGTCGGCTCCCTTCAGTAATCTCAACTATTATGAGGGGCTTCGTACTGCGGCTGGTCTCTGGGATCATATGGTGAAGATCTTATGGACGGGAAAAGGCGTATCCGGCGCACTAAACACCGTGGACCAGACATTAACTAAGAAATTCCTCGGAGACCTCCCTGATCTTGATATCGAGCTATACGTCGATAAAAAAGCGCTTTTAGAGTCTGGTTACTCAACTGACGATCTCGTCGAGTCCGTTGAGTTGGCCAATGAGGATAAGATCACTGAGTTAATCGAGGAGGCGGAGGTTTCCTTCGTCTTCTAGGAGAGGATGATATGTCTAAACTGATAGTTTTGAATACACATGATGACGACACCCTCGATAAGGCGCTGAAGATTGAAGCGGATGTTATCCTCATGCAGGACGCTGTGCTTTTCACTAACAAGAGCATCGAAGCAAACAATAAGCTCCAAGATCATAAGATCTACGCGTTAGAGTCTGATGTCGTGAAGAGAGGGTTGAAAGACAGGCTCATCGATGGCGTCGAGTTAATCGATGTGGATGCTTTGGTTGATCTTCTCTTCAGTGAAAAGACTGTAATAAACATGTGAGAAGTCAATGACTGAGAAATACGACTTGGATGATGAGATAATCAAGCTGCTTCAACAGGATAGTCGCAAGAGCTACCGGGAGATAGCCAAACAGCTTAACATTAGTCATGTTAGCGTATCTTCAAAAGTCAAAGCACTTGAAGAAAGCGGCATCATTAAGGGATACACTGCTATCACGGACCCGGATAAACTGAACAACTATCCTCTCTGTCTAAGGATTGCTGCTGGTAATGGCAGTGACCTGAGCAATATAGGTGAGGAGATAGCAGACTTCCCTGAGATGAATGTTGTGATGCGTGTCTCTGGTGACTGTGAGCTTCTGGCGTTGGCTATGTGCCGAAACCGGGAGTCTGCGCTCAAGCTTCTTGATGAAATAAACAAGACAAAGGGTATCGGTAGGGTTGAGAGCCATATTGTGCTTGAAGCCATAAAGCTGGGCGGCGTCAAACTCAAGCCCTGATTTTTTTCACATATTTTATCCGTATAGATAACCATTCATGGTAAGAGGACACCATGTATAGGGTTAGCGTTGACGTTGGGGGAACATTCACCGACTTAGTCGCGCTCGATGAAGAATCGGGTGACGTTATTAATATAAAAACGCCAAGTGTACCGAAGAATCCAGAGAAAGGGGTAGTTAACGCCCTTGAGGCGTTTCTGGAGGAGCATGACGCTGACTCTGTTAGGATGATTGGGCATGCTACAACTATTGCTACCAATGCCTTGTTTGGGCAGGTTGATCTAAAGCTACCAAAAACTGGGCTTATTACAACCGCCGGCTTCAAGGATGTCATTGAGATAGGTAGACAGAGGCGTGCCGAGGTCTATAACCTGTTTTTTGAGCGCCCACCGATGCTTGTTAAGCGCAGGCATAGATATGAGTTATCGGAGCGAGTAAATCATCGAGGCAAAGTTGAGATCGAGATTGACGGAGATGAGCTTGACTCCATCATTGATAAGATGGCTCTGGCTGGGATTGAGTCTGTTGCGGTGGGTTTCATTAATAGTTATGCGAACACTGTTCATGAGGAGAAGACAAAGCAGGCTATTCTGGACCGGCTGAATGTATATGTTACCGCTAGTTATGAGATCAGTAACGAGTACAGGGAGTATGAGAGATTCAGTTCAGCTCTTGTTAACGCTGTTCTCATGCCCGTTATTCACACTTACATTAACCAGTTAGAGACTGATTTGAAAACTCTCGGTATAACGACTCCACTCTACGTGATGCAGAGTAATGGAGGGCTCGCAAAGAGCAATACGTTGAGCCAGAAACCTGCAACCATAGTTGAGTCTGGTCCCGCCGCTGGGGTTATTGCCGCGGCTTGGCTAGGTGAGCAGACAGGCGTAAGAAACATCATCAGTTTCGACATGGGTGGCACAACAGCAAAGGCGGGCATTGTACGCGGTAGAGTCCCTGAGGTTGTTCCCGAGTACGAGGTTGCTGGTAAAATTCACATGGGCAGACTTGTGAAGGGCTCAGGTTATCCTGTGAGGTTCCCCTTCATTGATTTGGCCGAGTGCAGCGCCGGCGGTGGAACAATCGCGAAGGCTATGAATGGGTCTTTAATGGTGGGTCCTTTGAGCTCAGGTGCTGTTCCAGGCCCAGCCTGTTATGGTAGGGGAGGCGTTGATCCCACGATCACAGACGCCAATCTTCTACTTGGACGTTTGAACTCAAGCAAACTACTGGACGGAGCTATGAATATCTACCCTGATAAGGCTCGTTTGGCTTATGAAGCTCTCGGGGAGAGCCTTGGGATAGAGGCTGAGGAAGCAGCGTTGAGTGTAATACGTATCGCCAACAGTATGATGAGCAAGATTCTGCGTATTGTTTCCGTTGAGCGAGGATTTGATCCCAGAGACTTTGCCTTGGTAGCTTTCGGGGGGGCTGGTCCGATGCATGTTTGTGCATTAGCTGAGGAGCTTGAGATCGATAACGTGATGGTTCCACCGAATCCCGGCATGTTCAGCGCCTTGGGGTTGTTAACTGCCGATCTATTCCATGATTATTCACGCCCATTGCTAGTCGATGTTAAGAACATCTATGCATTGGAGGTAGAGAAGCTATTCAGAGAAATGGAGACTGAGGGAGGGCAGACACTCGATGCAGAGGGGGTTTTCGAGAATCGTCACAAGTATCAGAGATCACTGGATATGCGGTATAGGGGACAGGGGTTTGAGCTTAATATTGGAACAGAAACCCCATTCAGGCTGGAGAGTATAGGGAATGCCTTGAAGGCGTTTCATAGAAAGCATACTGAGGTTTATGGTTACGCGGATGAGAATGAGCCGGTTGAGGTTGTTAACGCCAAGTTAAGGGTTATTGGGTTGCTCGACAGCCCCAAGTTGAAGGAGGCCGAGCCTAGTGAAATATCTGGAACCCGTGAGATCAGGAATGTTTTCTTTGAATCTGATAATAGATGGCATGAGGTTGTAGTTTATGATCGATCTGTTCTCGGCTCCGAGTTAATTGGTCCGGCTATTATTGAGCAATATGACGCTACAACTGTGGTCTATCCAGGCTGGAGCTTCAAACCGGATAAATTCGGTAACCTTGTCTTGAGGAGGACTCAACAATGATTGATGTTACAACGGTTGAGGTGATCAAGGGTGCGCTCATCTACGCTGCTGAGGAGATGGGAATAGCTCTGAAGAAGAGCGCTTACAGTCCCAACATCAAGGAGAGGATGGATCATAGCTGTGCCATCTTCAATGAGAGACGGGAGCTTATTGCTCAGGCTGAGCATATACCTGTTCATCTCGGGAGTATGGCGCTGGCTGTGCGGCTGGGGGTGAAGGAATACTCGGGTGTACTTGAGCCGGGAGACATGCTTCTTCTGAATGACCCATACATCAGCGGCACACATCTCCCTGATCTAACGCTTATAGCGCCAATATTCCACGATGATGCGCTTATCGGCTACGCCGCTAACAAGGCTCATCACACAGATATCGGCGGGAGGACTCCGGGGAGTCTTTCAGCGGATTCTACTGAGTTGTATCAGGAGGGCTTGATTATTCCGCCCGTGAAGTTTGTGAGACGTGGCGTGGTTGATTCCGAGATTTCTAGGCTTATCCGCAGTAACGTTCGTACTCCGGAGGTTCAGATGGGTGATCTCAGGGCTCAGATAGCTGCAAATAACACAGGGCAGCGGCGTGTACTCGAATTAGTTACACAATACGGCGTCGATGTGGTTCATGAAGCAATGGATGCCATCATGGATTACAGTGAGAGGAGGATGAGGACGGAGATCAGTTTGATGCCTGATGGGGAGTACAGCGCTGTGGATTACATTGAATCTATTCTGCCAGACGGCGAAGATGTGGATATTCATGTGAAGATCACCAAGAAGGATGATAGATTATGGTTTGACTACGCTGGGACCCATGAGCAGGTTGAGAGACCGATAAACGCGCCCCTCGGAGTAACCATAGCAGGCATCTACTACACCTTGATCAGCATTACTGACCCGACTATACCTGTTAATGATGGCTGCTTCAGACCCATCACCCTTGAGGTGCCTTTGGGCTGCATGATGAATCCCATCAGACCAGCTCCTGTGGCGGGTGGAAACGTGGAGACCAGCCAGCGTAATGCGGATGTAATAATGAAAGCCTTCAGCCAGATAGTGCCAGAGAAGGTCCCAGCTGCTGGACAGGGAACCATGAACAATATCACCATAGGGGGTTTGATGGACAACGGGGAGCCTTGGACATTCTACGAGACCATAGGTGGGGGAAGCGGAGCCAGACCAGACCGTGATGGGGTGGATGGCGTACACGTCAACATGACGAACACGATGAATACCCCCATCGAAGCCCTAGAAGCATATCTTCCCTTAGAGTTCAAAGCCTACAGGCTCAGACCTGGTAGCGGTGGATCTGGAAAATACAGAGGGGGCTGCGGCATAGAAAGAGCATGGACTCTCACCAGCGTCAAGGCGACACTGAGTATAATGGCTGAGAGAAACAAGATCAAGCCATGGGGGCTGGCTGGTGGGCATGGTGGAGCCACGGGGGAGTTTATACTCATACGAGCTAATGGGGAAAAGACCAGACTGCCAAGCAAATGTACTGTGAGTTTAGTACGTGGAGATACCTTGATCATACATACACCGGGGGGTGGTGGATACGGTGACCAACTAGAAAGAGACCCTGAAGCGATCCATGAGGACCTCCAGAATGAGTTAATCACCCTCGAAGAGGCTAGGGAAATCTACAGATATAGAGGAAGTCTATAGCTTCTCTATCTGAGCCAGAGTCTCCTCAAACATCTCTGGGAATGCTTTCTTCATACTGACACCGGGGACACCGATCCATGCAGGTTTGATACCAGCCTCATCCATCAGTTTCTCAAGCTCTTCCATAAAGACGCCACGTCCCTCAACAAAGTCAACTGTATCGGGCCACTTCCTATCTTTCTTATCCACACCCGGCTTCCACTTAGCCACATAGTGAATACCACATGATGGGCTAGCCTCAGCTCCAATAATGGCAACTATTTTGGCTCCGTTTTTGACGAATTCTTTTAGCTGGAGCACCTCTTCTTCCGCCTGTTTTCGGTAGCTTTCCCTGATCTTGGGTTTATCGTAGCTGTCTTTTGGCATGGGGAGTCGTTCGATTCCGTGGAGTCTGGTCTCGGGGCATCTTAGCTGGACAAAACCCACTCCTCGGTCCAGTGCTTTCTTTACTATGTCTTCTTCCAAGCCGGGGTATTCTGCTAGATTGTCCTCAAGTGAGTGTACGTTGAGCATGCAGTGGCAGAATACGGCTATCTTGTTGCTTCGTTTGGTCAAATCTTGTCAGTTCAACACGGAGGTAGGGTTTTTTATTGGTTCCGGGCAGGTTTAGCTGGCTATTTAGTCGAAGTATCCCCGCATCAATATGATCACTACTGAGCTTGCCAGTGTGAAGATAGCGTATATGTAGAAAACCCATTGTATAGTAGCCACGCTCAGCACAACGCTCATGGCGAACATGCCGAGGCTTCCCCCGAGACTCATCACCATACCCCAAACACCTGTGGCTGAGCCACGATCTTTGGGTGGAAGAGCCTGCATCGTAGCAGCTTGGCTCACAGGGAACTCAAGTACCGCGCAAATTCCGAGTATAGCGTTGAGAATAGGCAGCATCCAGTGATATGGCGCTAAAGGTATAAAGGCAAAGACTGCCACACTCAGCAGCAGCCCAGTAATAATTGGTATAAATCTTCCAATCTTATCAGAGAGAGGACCAATAATGGGGAGACTCACAGCTATGAGTAACGCGTTAGCTGTCAAGGTTATTCCGATCATGAACTCGCTCATGCCTAACTCAGCGCCCAGTAATGGGATGAAGGTGACCAGCCCCCAGTGGCAGAAGCTATGAATGAAAACCGCGAAACACGCCACTAGCACTTTTCTGTTGGAGAGAAGCCGCTTCATCGTAGCAGGGAACTCGCTGAAGGTCTTGCTGATAAGTTCTCTTGGGGGTATGGAATTGCTGGTGTCTCGGTCATCCTCAGTATATCTCCAAGCGATAAAGAAGCCGATGCAGGTTAGTATCCCGGCTATTACGTAAATTGTCTTGTAGTCTAAGAACCGGCTCGCGATGTATCCGCCGATAGATGGCCCTACTACGCTGTTAAAGGCCCAACTCATATGAAACCGTCCCATGGCCTCACCTGCTTTCTCAGGGGGGACCAAGCTACTTGCGTATGCCTCAGTCGGCGGGAAGAAGATGCTGAGGGCTAATCCGCTTGCCATCATTGCTATTATGGGAAGCCAAGGAGTAGTGGCTACGCTATAGATGAAGGGCACCAACGAGAACAGAGCTAACCCGAAGAGCATCATATTACGTCTTCCAAGACTATCGCTGATAGTACCTGATATTAGCCGCAGGAAAGTCTGTATCACGTTTCTGATATTATAGATAAGGGCGACCACCGCGGCGCTTACACCGAGGTGGCTTATAAAAAGGGGCTGAAAGCTCTGGGGTATTGTGTCTCCGAACATAGCGAAGAAGGTTGCCAGAAATATAGCCCAAAATATGCGTATGTTCTTTTTCTCCAAAAATATCACACTTTAGCCATCAGGGATGATGATCCTGAATTTAAACCATCTCAATAACACGTTCAGAATCCTAATGATTATATGGTACGCGGTTTAGGTTGAGGTTGATATGTGTCTCGCGGTTCCCGGTATTGTTGAGAGCATCGATGGCAGAACAGCCATCGTGGACTTCGGCGGCGTAAAAAGAGAAGCAATAATCGATCTCATGGAGTCGGGAAGCGTTAAACCCGGTGTATATGTCTTGGTCCATACAGGTTTCGTCATCCAGATTATGGAGAAAAAGGAGGCATTGGAGACACTAGAGGTTTGGCGTGAGGTATTGAGCCACGTGGAACAGCCTTACGAGGAACTGTAGATACATCTAAATTTTGGTTTCCATTTAGTAGCTCAGATTGTTTATGGCTAACTTTTGGAGGGATTTTCCCAGTGGACCTAACCCACCCGAGATAATATACGTAGTCACGGAGATTCAGCGACACAGTAGAAACAAGTACGAGTACGATGCCCGTATGGGTGTCTTCAAACTCAACAGGGTTCTCTACACGTATTACCCGGCTGATTATGGCTTCATCCCCCAAACACTGGATGATGATGGGGACCCGTTGGATGCCGTGCTTTTAATCAATGAGCCTACTTTCACTGGCTGCGTCACTGAGGCGAGGCCTGTGGCGAATATTAAGATGATTGACGGGAAGAACACTGATGACAAGATCGTTGCGGTGAGCACTACTGACCCCTTCTACAAGCATATAAAGACCATCGAGGACCTTCCACGCAGCGTTATCGATGAACTAACCTACTTCTATAACAACTACAAGCGGGCTGAGGGAAAGGTCACCGAGGTTCTCAAATGGGAGGACTCAGATGAAGCAAAATCCATAATTATTTGGGCCAAAGAACAGTACAAGGAACAAGAAGGGGTTTAATCCCCTTTTAGCAGCATTAAATCATATTTTGGATCGTTTTCCCGCTTCTGTTTGATATCGTTGAATTTGAGAATGCATAACTCAGCGAGATAAAGCACGATACTTTCATTCTCAAGGTGCCCAATGTACGGCTCGTTGTCTCTACAGCCCACATCAATATGCAGATGAGGCTCATAGTTTACGATTAAACCGCTGATGCTACCGACCTCCACCGGCTCATCAATAACATAGTACCTGTTCTCGGGAGGAAAACCGTTAGTGTTCACATAATGGAGGTTTGTTCGTTTGAGAGTGCCGATCCCTGAGACAACCGCCCCATGCTTGATATCATGGTCTCGTGCAGCTTGAGCTACCGATTCCAAGAGTTTCTCATCAGGTCCCAGCCCGATGGTTATGACCTCAAAGGGTCCTTTGGTTAATTGAGTGTTCATGAATAGGATTGGGCTTATGAAATAATAGATTCTTCTAAGCAGAACCTCTTTTGTACATCTTATACTTATCCTGACCCACAGGGCATACCTCGGCGCAGATATAGCATTCGATGTAGCTGTTTCTTGATGGGCGGATGATGAATTTCTTCTCTAGTTCTCTCACATCCTCTGGTAGATTGGTCTTGCCGGGGTTTTCAGCCGCGTATGTGAGGCATCTCTCTATGTTCACGTGGTAAGGAGTTAGCGCCTTAGTGGGGCAAGCGTCTATGCATTTCGTGCAGTCTCCGCATAGATTATCCGTGAAGGGCTGATCTATATCCAGTTCGGCGGATGTCAGAATAGCCATTAATCCCAGTCTAGGACCATACTCTGGGTTTACCAGTAGCGTGTTTTTCCCAGACTGTCCCAGACCACAGGCTATTGCAGTTGTTTTTAACGGGATTGAGGTAGATAGCTGAGCCTTGTACCCTTTCTCCCTGAGATAAGATACGATGGGCCAAGCCTTACTATACGAGACCATATAGGACATGTAGTATCCTTCGATGTTTTCCTCGGGTGAATGGAATCCGTATCCTTTCCACTCAGGTGACTCTATTTCGAGACCGAAAATCTTGTCCCATGCGTGGAGCACGAGTATTATCACTGATTTTGCTTCGGGCAGTTCCTTGTTTGGGGGGTTGAGTTCTCGTACGTTTTGCCATTTGTTTTATCTCTTCACTCAGAGTCATTCTAACCACCAAAAGTATTTATGGTGGTTATATTTAAGTTTATAACCAGTAAAGACAAGATAAACGGTTAGACAAACATGCCTCCAACAGAGAAGTTCAAGGAACTAAAAATACTGGGCGAGAGACCTTCAATCGACTTCATAAACACAGTAGACTGGAGAGGCAGAGAAAACCCGGAGAATTACATCAAAAACTACACAGATCTAATAGACTGGGCGACACTAACAGGGCAGATCATCCAAAAAGAAGCAGATGAACTAAAAGGAAAGGCGCAGAAACACCTAGAGAAAGCAGTCGAAACATATGAACGTGCAATGAGGTTCAGGGAAGCAGGTTACAGGACGCTGGTCAACACCTCATTGGGTGAAGAGCCCAGCAAGGAGGATGAGAAGACGCTAGACTCCGAGATGCACTCAACATTCAGTCATCTTACGCTGAACCTTAAAGAGAAACACCTTGAACTCAAAGACCAAGTAGAACTTGATCACATACTGAGACTAATAGTAAAGGACACCGTTGATTTGATGACCTCAGACGAATTGGATCAGGTGAAGCGCTGCAGCTCGGAGGAATGCGGGTGGCTATTCATAGACACAAGCAGAAACAGCAGCCGTAAATGGTGCCAGATGAGAGGCTGCGGTAACAGGGCTAAGGCTCGTAGATACTATAATCGTAGTAAACAATA
>CAYTVK010000031.1:0-14443 GCA_964441725.1 uncultured Candidatus Bathyarchaeia archaeon
CTAAATACAACTCAAGACCGATAGAGTATTAGTACGGTGACGGAAAGTTGAAAAGACCCCCGGGAGGGGCGTTAAAAGTGCCTGAAATCACACAGTTACAGACGGTTAGGGCGCAGAAGGGTTGAAGCATCAGAACGAGTGCATGGTAACATGCAGTTAGGATGATGTGGACCAGCGTTCTATGTTCCGTTTCGAATCACGGACCGGGGAGTTCTTCCATGTGGCGAGACTAAGAAGTTATCGTAATCTTAGGGAAACCAAAGTGCGGGCAGCCTTCGGGTGAGCCGCTGGGTCTTAATAGGGCCCGGAGTCACGTGGATGAGACTAGAAACCAGATGATCTTTTCCTGGGCAGGGCGAAGTCAGGCGAAAGCCTGATGGAGGCCCGCAGTAGTATTGATATGCAATTCATTTATCTGACCTGGGAAAAGGGGCAATAGACCAATCTAATCTGGTGATATCTAGTTCCCTCCGAAGTATGTCAAGCATAGCCTCAGGGGAGACTGCTTGCGGGGTAGAGCACTAATCGGGTGGCACGGACGGGAAACCGTTCACCAGCCTTTTAAACTCCGAATACGCATGCGTCGCAGAACCTGGGAGACGGGATGGCGTGGTTAAGCTACGTCTCCGGGAGGGGGACAACCCAGACTAAGGTTAAGGCCCCTCAATCCTGGCTAAGTGATAAATCAAAGGGCGTCGTAATCCTAAGACAGCGGGGAGGTAAGCTTAGAAGCAGCTACCCTTTAAAGAAATCGTAACAGATCACCCGCCGAGGATTGGGGCCCCGAAGATGGACGGGTCTTAAGCCAGGTGCCGATACCTTAGGCATTATTAATTGTGGTAGGAGGGCGTCCCGCATGGGTGGAAGCAAGGGGGTGACTTCTTGTGGACCGTGCAGGGATTGCAGATCCCGGTGGTAGTAACAGCTTAGTCGGGTGAGAATCCCGATCGCCGAAAGAGCAAGGGTTTCCAGGCAATGCGTCGTCAGCCTGGAGTTAGCCGATCCTAAGTGCAGCGCTAAAATGACTGCTCGAAAGGGAAATTGGTTAATATTCCAATGCTACAGAAGTACGTAAGGTGACTTTAAGCCAACAGATGACAGTTCGGGGAAGGTTGAGCAGAGTTGTCGCTCTGTTTAACTGCATAACTCTAGGGAGTACCGTAATGGTGAGAACTAGAAGAAATCAGGAATAGCATCCCGTACGGGGTGTTCAGCTGAACCCTGGACTCCTTGAAAATTCATGTTGGATGGATCTTCTGTATTCGTACCCAGAACCAACACAGGTGCTCAGGGTGAGTAGCCCAAGGCGTGTCGGGGACAATCTAAGCGAGGGAACTCGGCAAATTAGTTCCGTATCTTTGGTATAAGGAATGCCTGCTGTCTTTTCGAAAGATGGGATGGCAGGTCGCAGTGACTAGGGGGTTCCGGCTGTTTAATAAAAACATAGGTAGCCGCAAGCCCGTAAGGGTGTGTACGGCTATTGAATCCTGTCCAGTGGTGGTACCTGAAACCTGATTTCAACCGGGCTAAGGGCCGCTAAACGACGGGAGTAACTCTGACTCTCTCAAGGTAGCCAAATGCCTTGTCGTGTAAGTTACGACGTGCATGAATGGATCCACGAGGACCCCACTGTCCCCGCTTAGACCCCGGTGAACCCACCTGCTGGACGAACAGTCCAGCGACTTCCAGTGGAACAAGAAGACCCCGTGGAGCTTTACTGCAGTCTGTTGTTGGGAAGCGGTTGCTTTTGCAGAGCGTATGTGGGAGCCAATGAGTACGAGTCTCCGGGCTCGTAGGAGGCAACAATGGAACACCACACACTTGTGACTGCTTCTCTGACCAAGGCCTAGTAGTCTGGGACATCGGCAGATGGGCAGTTCGGCTGGGGCGGCACCCCCTTGAAAAGGAATCGAGGGGGCCCAAAGTCTAGCTCAGGAGGGACAGAAACCCTTCGTAGAGTGTAAAGGCAAAAGCTAGATTGATCGGAATATCTAACAATAGGATTTCCGAAGGTGAAAGCCAGGCTTAACGAGCTATCATGTCCTTATTAATGAGGGCTGGTAGTGTCAGAAAAGTTACCCCGGGGATAACAGGCTTGTCGCGGGCGAGAGTTCGCATCGACCTCGCGGTTCGGTACCTCGATGTCGACTCTTCCTATCCTGGCCTTGCATAAGGGGCCAAGGGTGAGGCTGCTCGCCTATTAAAAGGGATCGTGAGTTGGGTTTAGACCGTCGCGAGACAGGTCGGATTTTATTTACTGGGAGTGTTGGATGTCTGAGGGGAAAGGGTGATTAGTACGAGAGGAACATCACGCTGTGGCCTCTGGTGAACCGGTTGTCTGATAAGGCACCGCCGGGTAGCTACGCCGCGTTAGATAAGAGCTGAAAGCATCTAAGCTCGAAGCTGCTCCTAAAAAGAGACATCCGTACCTTCGGGTTGAAGAGCGCCGGTAGAAGACCGGTTTGATGGAAGTGAGGTGTAAGTATCAAGGCTTAGGCCGAGGTATTCAGCCTACATTCCCCAATAGCTCAAAAACACCAGCTTTAGAAGTTGTTGCTATTCTCATAGGAGAAATCGGAGCCGTACATGGTTGCCATCGTATTTTCATACAGCAATTTAACTAAGCGGTAGCTGGGTTTATTTGTTTGATATGTTGTTTGAAGGGTGTCTAGTTTTTTGTGGTTTTCATTAATACTAGGTCATGGCCGATGGGTTTTCCATCAATAATTACTTCGACATTTCCAGCTGTTTTAAATCCATATTTTTTGTAGAAATTGAGGGCTCGTGTGTTTTTTTCGTAAACATCTATGAAGATTCTGTTGGCTTTTTTGATTCTGGGGTGATTGAACGCTGTGTCCATTAGTGTTTTGCCTATTCCTTTGCTTTGATAATCTGGTAGAATGTATATTGAGTGAATTGCTTGGTCTTTTTTTGATGTTTTGATTTTTTTTGTTTTGTATCTTATGTCGCTTATCTGAATGTAGCCGATGAGTTTATCGTTTATCAGTGCGACGATTATCGTATCTTTGTTTATTATTGATTTGAAGTATGTTTCTGAACGCGTTGTTTCCAGTACTGTTGTAAGCTGTTCTGTGGTTAAGCCGTCTCCAAATGTTTCGGTGTAGGTTTTTTTAGCTACTTTGGATAGAGCAGGTATGTCGCTCTCTTTGGCTTCTCTGATTATCATATTTGGTATCTATGAATCAGATTTGATATAATATGAATCCATGTACTGGTCAAAAGGGGGTTATTCTAATTTCTTTTTGCCTGTGATCTTCTTATTAGAACATGTGTTCGTTTCCTTGGGATAATATCTCGGAGCCTATGTCCCTATTCTTGATCAAAATGATTAACAAAGAGACGAAGATGTTGACACTCTTCATAGTCCTGCTTAACGCAGCGATAGTAACAGGCTACGTGCTAGCCGAAAAACCTCAAGCAGACCAATGTATGCCCTATATTGACCCGGAGCTCAAGATCACCACGCATGAGTGGGCACGCGATCAGGCAGTTGATTTTCTGAAGCTTGCTCCAGTGTGGGAATGGACTGATACAGATGTAACTCCCACCGATGTAATCGGCACATCAGTGCATCTATACGAGTCAGGTGACATAATCGTGCGGGTAAGCTACAACTTGAATCCATTCGCGGATTACTTCGTGGATGTAACGTGCCTTGGGCAGAGCTGGAGCATGAGAGTGTCTCAGATGGGTGAATGCACCCTAATAGAATAAGCACATTTTTTTACCTTTTTTCTCGGGGAAAAATCGTTACCATGACGCTTTTTGTCGTTTTTTCTCGGTTACCTGATCGCTTTTTGTCACTATTGGAGGGTTGTTCTGGGATGTTTTGGGGCTGGTTTTATGGTTGGAGCCTATTTTTGGGCTGGGATGGGGTGACCCCCCCCTCCCCCCTTTTCTATCAATGTGTTCAGTGTACTCTGATTTCCCGCTCATCCTCCATTTGTGGACTGATGCGTAGATGAATAATATGTAGGCGCACTATGGAACACCTACACGCTTCTTATCATTGATATGTCTTGAAAAACTTATCACACCAGAAGACATGATAGTTTCATGAGTTTCTCAACCTACTTCAAGAATCAGCCATCCCCTGAGGAGATAAAACACAGGATACAGGGTTATAGCTCATGGATTGAGGTCAATCTTGACAACATCGGATTCAACCTTGAACAGGCTCAGAGGCTCTCAGGAGCCGAGGTCATACCCTGCCTCAAGAAGAACGCCTACGCTCATGGAATTGCAGCAGTTACGGCTTACCTCATGGGTCGTGGAGTGAATCGGGTTCTGGTGGCGAAGCTCTGGGAAGCTAAAACCATTAGAAAAGCTGGGCTGGACTGCGGGGTCATCAACATAGACCCCGTTTATACTGAGGATCAGTATAGGTGGATAGTTGAGCAGAATATTTCTCAGGTTACTTATCATAGGGAATCTGCGGAGAAGCTTAGTAAAGCAGCCGTGGAGCTTGATAGGGTTGCTGGTGTCTGGGTTAAGGTTGATACCGGGCTTGGGCGGGTAGGTGTCAGATGGTCGGAGGCTGTTGAACTCATAGAGTATATCGCTGGTTTGCCAAGCATCAAGGTAGAGGGCTTGTTCAGCACATTGCTCGAAGATGAAGATGACCTCAAACAGATACAGCGTTTAAAACAGGTGAGAGAAAAACTAGCCCAAGACGGAGTGGATGTGCCTACCATAAGTATCGCGAGCAGCCACGGCATCTGTCTCCGACCCGAGAGCAATCTCGACGCTGTCAGACCGGGTGTCATGTTGTTTGGCTGGTATCCGATGTCTGAAGCAAGAAATACAGGGATTGAGTTGAGGCAGGCGTTATCGCTGAAGGGGCGTTTGGAGCATGTGAAGTGGGTTGAGGGTGGTACTCCGTTGACTTATGGTGGGGCGTTTGTTGCACCTAAGCATATGAAGGTGGGTACTATGCATTTGGGGTACAGTGACGGCTACCCCAGACAACTCAGCAAGAAAGGAATAGTCAACGTACATGGCAAGATATGCCCGATTATTGGCGGTGTGAGCATCAACCACCTTATCGTTGATTTAACTGAAACGGATGCCAAGATCGGCGACGTGGTGGAAGCCATCAGCTTGAAGGGTGCTAATGATGCCCATAGCCTATGCGAGTTGGCTGGAGTGGAGCCATACCAGTTAGCGGTATGGATGAGCCCCATAACTCCACGAGTATACTACTTGGACGGTGAACCCGTGGCACTAGTTGAGCCTGAGCTAGGCTAATCTAAACGGGTTCTAACCTCGCCTATTTGGGCTCTCTCCCAAATATAGTCAAACAAGTCCATGCACCAGCTATGCACGTTCTCATCATCCGATTTGAAGCCCAGATAATCCAAATCTCCATCCTGATCGCTCTGTTTATACAGTGGGCACATTTCAGATTCCTAAAGGAGGAGAACCAGTGAACAGCATCGAGGCATACGATCTCGTGAAGACCTTCAACGGCCTTACAGCAGTTGATAAACTGAGTTTCAGCGTCGAGGAAGGAGAAATATTCGGACTGCTTGGCCCTAATGGAGCAGGTAAGACCACAACGATCAGGATGTTAGCAGCACTTATCTCCCCATCATCAGGCAGAGCCATTATCGGAGGACACGACGTACAGGAAGAAGCCCTCAAAGTACGTGAAATAATTGGGATACTCACGGAGTCTCCCAGCCTCTATGGGCGTCTCACAGCCATGGAGAACATGGAGTTCTTCGCAAAAGCCTATGGAGTAACTGACAGATCAACGCGGGAAGCCAAGATACATGATCTCCTTGAGTTCTTCCAGTTATGGGATCGCCGCGATGACCCTGTGGGCAAGTACAGTAAGGGTATGAAGCAGAAGCTAGCCATAGCCCGCGCCCTTGTTCACAGCCCAGATATAATTTATCTGGATGAACCCACCTCAGGGCTCGACCCAAAATCCAGCAAGGACATACGAGACCTCATGGAGGAGCTCACCAAGAACGAGAAACAGACCATACTACTCAGCACCCACCGCCTAGAGGACGCCGAGAAGCTATGCGACAGGGTAATGATCATCAATCACGGTAAGCCTCTTGCTATCTCCTCTCCTCATGAGTTGAGGAAACGTTTCACGAGTAAACAGGAGATACAGGTGGAGTTGACTTCCGTCGATGACAGTATTCTTAACGTGTTGCGTGGAGCAGATTTCATACTCAGCGCCCAAAGCAGCGATAACACCCTTTCTGTGAGTCTGCGAAACGAGACAGATACCCCTGATCTTGTGAAACTCCTTGTGGAAAACGGTGCCCGTGTTCAGTCTGTTAGACCCGTGGAGACTTCCCTTGAGAATGCCTACCTTGAACTTGTGGCGGGTGAACATAATTGAGGCTCGATAAGGCGATGCTGGTCTTCAGGAAGGATTTCCTTGAGATCACCCGAAACAAAGAAGTTCTACTGCCAATGCTGATTCTTCCACTCATCTTTGCATTGGTTCTACCTGCCATCAGCATACTAGCCCCAGATAGCGTAAACACCGGGGGAAACAACGACGCCGTAATGAGTAACATGATTAAACAACTGCCACAGAATGTGCAGCAGGAGATATCCAAGTACACGCCCCTCCAGCAGACACAATACATCATGGTGGTCTACTTCTTCGCCCCCTTCTTCCTCATAATACCCATAATGAGCAGCAGCGTCATAGCGTCAGATAGTTTCGCGGGAGAAAAGGAGAGAAACACCATAGAGGCGCTACTGGCTACGCCGCTGACTGACAGCGAGCTGTTATTCGGCAAGATACTTGTGAGCTTCATACCCGGTATGGGGGTAACCCTGCTGGGCTTCATACTTTACACAGTCACAGTGGATATTTTGAGCTACCAGAGCTTTGGGGGTCTCATTATGCCTACAGTGACGTGGCTGGTTATGATACTGATACTATCCCCCATAATATCCCTACTAGGCATCGCGGTAGCGGTGGTTGTATCATCCCGCGTCAAAGGCTTCAGGGAAGCTCAGCAGCTAAGCGCCATGCTCATAATCCCCATACTGCTACTGCTATTCGGACAAGCAGCTGGTTTCATCATGCTGGGCAGCCTCGTGGTGCTGGAGTTATCAGCTGTTTTCGGCGTGTTGGCTTTGATCGTCTTCAGGATCGGTCTCGGTGTTTTCCAGAGAGAGAACATCCTCTCCCAATCCAAATAGGCTAATAGATATCGCTCTCGGCCAGATGCCAGTTGCGGATATGGCTGAGCTTCAACCCCTTACGATATACAGCTCCCTCATGTTGTTCAGTTCCACGGAGCGCCTTCATTATCACTTGATACCATGGAACCACCTCGAAGCCCAGTCTTCTAGCTGTCCTCTGACGTTCACCACCCTGCATAGTGTCCATCTCTATGACTGTTATGTCATCGTTTAACGCTGCGAGGTTCTCTACGATGCTGCCTAGGTGTTGATTGATGAGTCCGGGGTTGTAGTCGTTGATGGTGAGGGTGGTTTTCTCTCCCTCGGTGACCTTGTCGGTTACCACGTAGCCTATTATACCTGTCTCGTTGTAGACCCCATATGGCTGCATTATCCTGAATGGGTGCTCCATGATCTTCCAGCGGAGATAATCCATTGATCGGTTCTGGTTGAAAAGACGCGACATCGTAGCCCAGTCCAGATACAGCCTGTGAAGTGTCTCCAGATCAATGGGCTCCAGTGAAACCCTCTTCCCTAATCCTTTCTTTATCACAGCTGGTTTCAGGAAGCACTTGTTCATATCATACGCAAGCTCGGAGCCAGCCTTACGCGCCGCACCAGCTGCCTCAACGAGGTTGAACCCAATCAAGAACTCGGCGTCAAGATTGGAGGCTTCCTCGCTCAGAAATATGAGGGTCTTCTGGAATAAGCCCCTGCGTCTGTGGTGTTCATCTACGAAGCCATCGCATCCCTGCACAGCCTTGAATACTTCGTTTCCTCGCCTGATCTCCATTGGTAGGAAGCTGTTGAAGGCTACTGGTCCATCTGTTTTGTGCTCTACTACCGCGATGGATGTGAACCCAACGGTGTTTGGGTTCTTTCTCCACTTCCAGTTGAATACCGCTTCATCGTATTCATCGTACAGCGCCCTGTTCAAGCCGCTGATGTATGCCTCAACGTCTTCATCATCGTTGAACCATCTAATACTGTAATCTTCAGACAAACTCAACACAATAAACGAGGCACTCCTACTTAAGCAAAACAGCTGAAAGAGAGCATAAACAACTACTTTTTAGCTTGTTTTGATTCTGAAGAGATTCTTCAAAGTTTATGATCCAATTATGTAATAATCCTGAAATCTGCTTAAAAGGAAAAACAGGCTCAACTCGTCTGTGAATAAAGCAATGGAAAGTTCAAATGAGAAAAAAACAATCTACTGCAACAAATGCGGTAAAGAGATGCCCCAAGGCGCAGACTACTGCGAATCCTGTGGAGCACCAAGAGAGATAAAAGAAATCAAGTATGTGAAGACCCGTGGAGCAGGCGACGGCTTCGGTAAAGCAGTTGCCATCCTCTTTGGGGGCTTCTTCATCCTAATCGCTGTTCCCATCCTCTTCGGAGGAGGCGCCCTTATGGGAGTAACCGGTGTCTTTGACCAAGGTGGCGGCTACATCGGAGTAGAGAACGTCAACTTCGGAACGAGCACTCAGATGCTCATAGGGAAGGAGATGGACATCGAATTCGATAACTATAATGGCCCATCAAATTGGCTCTGGGAGCCCAGCATCGGCGACCTAGTAACCATTAAAATCAAGGCGGAGAGCAACACAGGTAAAAACGTCTTCATCGGTATAGTCGATGCCAGTGACGCGTACTCAACCTTTGGTGACGCTGCTTATGATCAGGTAACCCAGTTCAATATGGATGGCATCAGGAGACGTGACCCTTACATCACTTACAGGTACCACCCCGGTGAGACACTAGCCGTCCCACCCACCGATCTTAACATATGGGCTGCCGAGGTAAGCGGCAGCGGTGAACAGACCCTGACATGGAACCCAGAGGTTGGGTCCTACTGGCTGGTCATCATGAATGAGGATGGCTCAGCGAACGTGGATGTGGATGCCGGAGTAGCCGTAAAGATGCCCATACTGGACAACATCGGTAAAGGCCTCTTCATGGGAGGATTGGTCTTGCTGGCTTTCGGGGTCGCAATCGTATACTTTGGGGCGATAAAGCCCAGATACTAAGGAGGAAAAAAACGTGTACTGTAAGAAATGCGGAAACGAGATATCTGAGGAAGCAGAGTACTGCCCAAAATGTGGGGCAGCCCAGAACATCAGCGAGATAATGCTGGCCAGCTCAGGTGAGCGAATACTTGCCTGGCTCATAGACGGGATAATAGTTGGCTTCGTGGTGAGCGCCTTGGCGTTCCCCGGCCTATTCTTCCCCCTCCATACGCCTGTCATCAACTTTAGCCTGAACGGCATCGCGCTGTTCCTCTACTGGTCATACACAGAGGGAACGACTGGGCAAGGTATCGGTAAGAAGGTGATGAAGATCAAGGTAACTGACCTTGACGGTGAACCCATTGACATCAGCACAAGCATGTATCAGGCCTTCGGTAAGGCGTTCCTGCTTCCACTGGATGTTATCATCGGGTTGATCGCCTACGGTGATAAGGAGCAGAGGCTCTTCAACCACCTCAGCAACACAATTGTGGTCAAGGAATAAGGCCACATCAATCCCTCACTGTTTTTATCTACCCTTTTTTCTATTTCTCGGGAACACCCTTGGAAGTTGACTGCCCACATAGATCAAGAAACCTAGAGAACTGTGTATGCACCTCACCGGATTGCCCCCGGAAGGGGCTCTGCTGTGAATGTGTGGCTAACCACAGAGCTAACGGGAACCTGCCTGCTTGTCTACGACCAGCAGACTAGGCTACCATTTTCCCACTGGGTAGGTGTAGTTTTCACCCGTCTTCAATCGTTTTATTTTCCCATCCTCAAACTCGAATACTGCGTATTCATTATGTGAGCCGTAACCGGGGGCTTTCATCTGGAACCTGTCCCCATCCACATGCTTCAGAACAGTGTATTCCAGCACGGGGTCTGGTAGCTGCGGGGTGATCATGATGAGCTCACCATTGTAGACGAGCACCTCAACGTCGCCCCACCTGTTCCTAAACTTCCCAACATACTTACTCAGGTCTATGACGGGCTTCTCTGTTGGCTTATCCATGAGACCGGGGGCTATCCACTGGTAGGCTTTCTCTGTGTACTTTACCGGTTCACCATCATCGGCGTTGGTGAAAACTACCACTGCTACTTTATTCTCCAAGTCTATCCTAAGATTTGTCCTGTACCCAGGCACCGAGCCACCATGCCCGATGTAGGTCTTGTCACCTATCCTGAGGATGTTGAAGCCGAGACCCCAGCCTACATCCCACTTTGGAGACAGCCAGTGAACCCTATGCATCTCCCTGAGGGTCTCCCCCGTGAGCACAGGATCATCCACGTCCTCCCTGAACTGGAGTATGGCGAACTTGGCTAGGTCCAGTACTGTGGTCGCCATGTTTGCGGCTGGGTTGATGCCTCTGCTGCTTGTGTATGTGCTTTCAGCTCTAGTACAGTCTGGTAGGCGTCTATCGTAGCCTTTCGCCAGCTTCGGATGGTCTGGTGGTATGTCTTGTATGTAGGTATCCTTCATGCCCAGTGGTTTGAAGATGTGTGTCTCCACGTATTCCTCGTAGGACGTCCCAGATGCTTCCTCAACAATATAACCCGCTAGGCTCAGCGCCAGGTTGCTGTACTTCCACTTTCTCCAAGGCGCAAGTGGGTGCTCCTGTGTTGGGAGATTCTCCATGATCTCTGCCTTTGTGGGGAAA
Source organism: uncultured Candidatus Bathyarchaeia archaeon (assembly GCA_964441725.1). Lineage (GTDB taxonomy): Archaea > Thermoproteota > Bathyarchaeia > TCS64 > TCS64 > RBG-16-57-9. The sequence goes on from CAYTVK010000031.1 coordinate 10,853, forward strand.
TCCAGTGTGGTCCAGTATGGTCCAGCTGCCTCCCTCGGTAACCCGCTTGTGTGGGTGATGAGGTTCTCGATGGTGATGGGTTTACCCTTCTGGTCCCCGATCTCAAACCATGGGAGATAGTCTGTTATTGGGTCGTGGATGTTGAGTTTGCCCTTGTCTCTGAGCTGCATAACCGCTGTTGTGGTGAATAGCTTGGTGATGGAGGCGATCCTGTAGATGGTCTCGGGAGACGCCTCTATCTTCTTCTCCACGTCAGCGTATCCGAATCCTTTGCTCCAAACGATTTCCTGATCCTTGATGACAGCCACGCTGATTCCCGGCTGTCCGCAATAAGCCATCTGGCTCGTGGTCCATGACTCGAAGACCCTGATACCAGACGCTGTCTTTTCGTTGATGTTCATGGATTGAACTGTGTATGTTTATTATTTCAGGTTAAGCATCCTTTAGTCGAATCACTCGTCTAAGACCAGTTTTCTAGAATCCCAATTCCATCTCCAATCGGTAAAATTCTGCAAAACACCCATTCCGAGCAGACTTACTACTCTGTGGCGAGGCTCGGGACTGTGTCTCCTAGGCGGAGGTAGTATCTGAAAATCAGTGAAATGAATCCTCCTTAATGTAGGTAATTCATCCTCTGTATCGCTTATTGGGAGATAAATGTCTGCCTGACCCAATATTTTTGGGTTTATCCACCCAGCCGCGGTCTCGGTTCCCCCACCGGCGTCTGGAAGATTAGTATAAGATATCCCAAAATAGTAGACATGGTCTCGCAGCAAACATGAGCATGTTGCCCCTGTATCGATCAGAAAAGTTAGGCCAAAAGGAGCCAGTATTCCTGGGTAGCTGAATAAACCGTTTACTGTTGCATGGACGCCGTTTAACTCAGCAGTTAGACGCATCCAGGGTCCCTAGAATAGGTAGTTGCATTGTTTTTCTATGAGATATTCTATGACATAGTCAGATAGGTTCCCTATGGTTTCCAGTTTTGCCTTGAGTTCTTCTATGGATTCTCCATCTGCGACTACTTGTTGGTTTTTTACAGCTACGTATTTCTCTCCATATTGTTCGAAAAGTGTCTCATAGTTATCCTTTATCCAGTTATGGTCATGTGTGTATCTTACGAGTTTTTTCATCAACTCTTCTTCGTGTTCGGTTTTCTCAATTAGCAAAGACACTTTCACCTCCCCCACTGGTTTATACTCTGAGTGTAATATAAAACCTAATGTTTTAGGTTCGCCGTTCTTCAACCTATGATCATGTGGTGATTTCTATTGATAAACAGTATGATTATGTATCATATCTTGGTTCACCGAATTTGGTGATGTCCATTATCTCTACGCTGTGCCCATCCGGGTCCTGTAGTATGGCGCATTTTCCGCAGCGGATGTTAAAGGGCTCTACCACTATCTTGTAGCCTTTACACTTGTACTCTTCTAAGAACTTCAGAACATCGTCTACTTGGTAACTGATGTTAGGGTCTGGTAGGTTCTCGTTGCAGTGGAGTACAAGTTCTGTGTCGTTGCCGGGGAAGAGTAATCCAATCATCTTATGCTCCATGTCTGTCCAGCCACGTTTGAGCCCCATTACATCCACATAAAACGAGGTGGATTTCTCAAGGTCCTTGACCCTGATGAGCACCGCGTCTATCTTCTTCAGACCCATGGAGAATAGAACGGTTGAGCAGTATTTTACGTTTAGATCTTGGCTACGTTGATGGTCTCGGGTGCGAAATAGTCCTCAACGCTGAACCTGTTCTCCACTGTTCCCTGTTCCACGGAGTAGTCGATGAAGGTCTGTAGTACCTTCTGGTTCTCCTTGAATCCGTACTTCCAGTAGTCTTTCCCCATGAGGCGTGTGGTCTCTTCCATCTCCGAGATGAGCCACGGTAGCATGTAGCGTAGGGCACTTTGTTTGCTTATCTCTTCGACGCATCTGCGTTTGCTCTCCACGAACGCCTTGTAGAGGCTGTAGGCGAGCCACGGGTGTTTCTCGTAGATTTCCCGTTTGATTACTACCAGATGCATTATGGGGAAGATGCCTGTCCGCTTGTAGTACTCCACCTCGACGGGCTTGTAGTCCGGGAAAAGACGAGCCACGTTTGGTGAGCCACGCCTGTAGCAGTCCGGCTCCCTTGCACCGATCAGTACTTCGATCTCGCCCTTGTCCAGCATGTCACTGAGGATCGCTGTGTCGCTGTGGGTGACGCTTAGCCCCGGTATGGGTGGGGTGCTCACACGCTGCTTGCGTCCGGGTTCGTTGAGCCCAGCAGTGTACCACTTCATGTCCGTGGGCTTCACATCGTAGTCGTGTTCTAGGAGTCCCCTGATCCATGTGTTGGCTGTCATGGTGTAGTCTGGGACGCCTACCTTCAAGCCCTTCAGGTCTTCGGGTTTCTCTATGCCACTGTGGGTGTTTATGAAGATGGATGAGTGGCGGAAGAACCGTGATGGGAATACTGGTACGCCTACAAATCGGTTGTCTCCCCTGCCCAAGAGTATGGACATGGCTCCGAGGCTGAACTCTGATGCGTCGAATTCGCTGTGTACTGCCATTCTCCAGAATAGTTCCTCGGGTGGTAGTGCGATGTAGTTTAAGTCTACGCCCTCTGGTTGGACTTGTCCGCTTTGTAGTGCCCATGTGCGGTCATAGCTGCCGCATGCTAGTGTGATCTTGGTTTTCCCCATGCCTATCGGCTACATGGTGGCTGTGGGGGTAAATAGAATTGTCGGGTGCCTACTTGTAGCGCCCGTAGAGCTCCACGGCTTTGCCAACAGCATTGTAAGAGGCTAACGGTGCCTCGCTGCTCACGGTGCAGCCTCCTGCTAGGATGAAGCCTCCTCCTTCCCCAGCTAACTCGATGGCTTGCTTTGCCTCAGCCATTATAGCTTCTGGTGTGCCCATGAGGGTCTTCTTGTGATCGAGTCCGGCTGCGATGCAGAACTTGTCCCTGTAGACTCTTTTTGCTTCCGCCGCTGAGACGAAGTGGTGATCCCACCAGTTGATGATGTTGACTGGGTACTGTTTGAACCAGCCGTCTGTCATGAGTCCACCGTTTTTCTCGGGGTCTTCAGTCATGGTGTTGCAGATGTGAAGCATCTGGATGGGTGCGTCCACGCTGTTAAGGGCGTCTCTGTCGAGTCTGAGGGTGATGTCTTCGAGTTGTCGTTTGGTGAATCTGCTCCAGTAGTCGCCTCTTCCCGCTATACCGTAGAAGAAGCCATGGCAGCCTTCATCCATTGCTGCCTTCATGAATTCCTTGTTGGATTCATTGATGGTCTCCAATCCCTTCATGACCGCTTCGGGGTGCTCCGCTAGGTGCTTGTGGAATGTATCTGGGTCCGCTACTCCGTGGATCGCCTGCGTGACTGGGCTGCTGATGCTGTATATGAAGGGTGTCCCCAACGCCTCAGAGGATAAGACCTGTATGCAGCGGAGGTTCTCACGCAGCTCCTTCTTTGGGTCCAATACCCAGAGCTTCTCCCAGTCCTCTGGCTCGTTGACTAGTTGGCTTATCTGTGTATCTTTTCCGTTGTTGTTTCTGAACTCGAATACGCTGCCCCACTGGTACGCCATTGATCTGAAGAAGGGTGT
>CAYTVK010000032.1:0-14437 GCA_964441725.1 uncultured Candidatus Bathyarchaeia archaeon
TCAACGAGCTGCAAATAACCCCATGCCAAGGCTGCCTAAGCTGCGCAGAGTCCCCCCATAGATGCAGGATAGACGACGACATGCAGCCGATTTACACAGCCTACAAGGAATCCAGCATCATAGTCTGGGCATCCCCCATGTACTGGGGCTATCTAACAGCCCAACTAAAAACAGTACAGGACAGGATGGAGGCACTCGCATGGAGTGGCTTCGAGAACAAGACCTTCGCCGTGATACTGACCTATCGCCACCACTACCAATCAGCTGCCTCCATGTTTGAGCGGATAACGCCCCACTTCAACATCAACCTCCATATACTGCACTGCTGCACATACGACCCCGAGACCAGAAGCGACATACCCATAGCTGAGCTGCCTGAGAAACTCGAAGAAGCCTACAGGCTTGGCGTCAAGCTAGGACGAGCCTAGTTCTTATACTCATCCAGCCACTTCTTAACGACCCGGACCGACTCACTGCGCATCGTGTGCTCACAGTGAGAAGCATAATACTTGCCCTTCAAGGGGTCAAACCATATCTCGGTTCCCCTGTACGACTCAACAACGTGGGGAAACCTATTATCCATAGTCAGTTCATCTCCGGGTTTACTCCCGGCCCACTATTCCAGTACGGAAGTATAAGCAAAGCGAACAATATTAAGAAGGCAACAAGCGAAAACCCGCCAATCCTCCAAGCCAAATCGTTACCCAAAATATATCCATAAGCCAACGCGGCCAATCCCACGAGAAAAGAACCTGAAACAAGGGCTTTCCTGAGTCCCGAGAGCGGCTTCATCACCTTGTTTAAGCCTCAGCGCATTTAAACTAAAACCCAAAAACCGCGAGAAGCTCAGACACAGCAAGTCTCCCCACACACATAGCCAACGCACCCAGTATAGCCGGGTCGGTCAACGCACGTCTGATAATATCCCCCTGCATATCCATATCTCCCTCCTCGACGAGGGCCGTGAATTTCTCCTCAAGCCCCTCCTCTATGAATGCATGGAAAATTCTGTTCACCCGGTCATCGTCCTGACTGTTCATCAACTTCCTTAGATAGAGCATGGTCTGAAGCTCGGAGCCGTATCTCCTACGCCACTCGTTCTCGTATTCCTCAACCCCCTGTCCATCCTCCAACGCTTTTACAGCAGTCTCTCCCGCTAGTTTAGCGCAGAGTCCACCAATTACCACACCACCCCCTGTGGTGGGCTTCACTTGACCAGCAGCATCACCTATGAGCATCAGACCGGGGTAAACGGTCTTACCGACCGGCCCACCTATGCAGACCAAGCCTGCATGGAATACCTTCGCCTCTTGTTTGAAGCGCTTCTTGACGAACCCAATCAGCTTCTCCGCCCCATCGTTTCTCGATGTAGCCAATCCACATCTGACCTTGTTCTCTCCGAGTGGTATAACCCATGTGAAGAAATCCTTGGCTATCTCCTGATTAAACCAGACCTCCACCATATCCGGTTCTATGCCATCCGCGTCTAGCTCCACGTTAAAGCCGTTAATGACGCCACCCTGACCTGAATTGATACCTGATCTAGAAAGCACTCGTCCACCAAGCCCCTCAGCATCAATAACCACATCGGCTGATACCTCTGAGTCTGCGAGGCGTAAACCTGAGACAACTCCCTCGTTGAAGAGCATCCTATCAACCCTTCTCCCAGTGTTTATCACTACTCCCTTATCACAAGCCTTCTCGGCGAGGTAGGCGTCAAACCGCCCCCTGTCAATAATGTACGCCCTAGGCTTTCTATCCCTAATAGTGATGCAGCTGCCGTCGCCGCTGAAAACCCTGCCTCCATATACGGTATTCTGATGAAAAAACGGATTAGGCTCTACGTCAAGCCTTTTGAAGCCCTCTACACTGATCATTCCAGCGCAGTGAATAGGGTAACCAATTCTGCTATGCTCCTCAAAAACCTCGGCACCATAACCGTGTCGTGAAATAACCTCGGCAGCAAGCAACCCCGCTGGGCCCGCTCCTATCACCGCTGCCTTGGTTCTCATTGGGGAACACCCCTAAAGAAATTAGGATCTCTTGATGGTCTCGTAGTACTCGACTTCGTCGATGTCCTCAAAGTACCTGAGTATGTCCAGTGCGACGCCTCTTTTAGCGATCTGGATATTCTCACCGAAGAAAATCTGATCAGGAATACCGACCCTGAGCTTCTTCTTTGTCTTCTTGATGCTGAACTCGTTTGCATCGATACCGAGGAACCTTCTACCGATAAGCGCCATTATCTTTTCCTTCTCATCGGTGATGTGCTCGATAACCTTGAGTTTGTAGACGATAATCCTTCCAGCAAGAGGATGATTGTAATCAACCTGAACCCTACCGGCTCCAACACTCCTGATAACCGCTGGCCTGCCATCGATCTCCAGCTCCGCCCCAACATAGGGATTAACTCCCTTGCTCCTGAGAACCCTGTATGGGATCATCTGAATATCGGCGACGTTTCTCTCACCAAAAGCCTCCTCCGGCGGAATCTGTATCTCAACCTCTTCCTCGAAAGGCGTACCTGGTAGGCGTTCATCCAGTCCCTTGAGCACGAAGCCGTCTCCGACGATCACGAGCCTCGGTCCATATGTCCTCTTCTCATCCCATGTACCTGCTTCACGGGCTTCTTCCTCGCTAGTTGTCTCAAAGACCTCTCCGGTCTCCTCAACGGTCCCAGTCATCTCAATCTTTATGAAGTCACCCTTGTTCACAGCGTTCTCATAATGAACCTCTTCCTCCACAGGCTCATCCTCTTCAACTGTCTCTTCAGTGGCTTCTTCCTGGGTCTCCTCGGACTCTACTTCCTCTTCCTCAGATTCTTCATCTTCCTCTTTCTCATCGAGGGCATCTGGTTTTTCTTCGTCTAACATGATTTTCACTTGTTGAATGTAATGCCCAAGTTTCCTTGGATTCTACGAGTGTAACGAGCCGTCTAATTTAAAAGGTTTCTATAAATAGACGGCTAATATCCAAAACTATCAAAAAAGCGTTACCATTTGGATAACTTTTTCAGCTAATTAATAAGATTATATCCGGTCACCTTGAGCGTGAGAAAAGGGGACGACCTCTTCAGCGAATCCCAGATAATAGAGAGCTTCTTAGAATCATCACAAGACAGCATTATTATTCATGACATGGCGGGTAACTTTCTTTACGTTAACCCTGCAGCGAAAAACCTCTTCGAATACACCGACGACGAGGTCTTCTCAGCCAACATCACTGATTTTCTCGCGGCTGAGGATATGGATATAGCCAAAGAACATAGAGAGCACAGGCAGGAAGGCTATCAAGGGCTCCATAAGAGCAGGGTCTCTTTGATCAAGAAGGGTGGAAAAAAGATTCAAGTGGAGATAGTCTCGACGCAGACCCAGTTGAAAGGAGGGCCTATCTTCATTCTCCGGATAAGAGACCTGTCAAAAGAAGCGATGAACAAGAAGAGGCTTGAGGTTCTTAACTCTCAATTAGAAATTCTTGATGATGCGTCTAATATTCAAGAGATCGCTGATTTCACTGTTGATCTCCTAACAGACCTTCTGCTCTTTGACACCGTGTTATTCAGCGTCATAACAAACGACTCGCAGGTAATCATAAGTCAAAGCCGACCCATCGCAGATCATGACCAGGTTTTTCCTCTAGACGGAGACAGCGTTAGCGTTACGGCTATTCGTGAGAAGCGGAGCCAACTCATATTGGATACATCTGAAAACCCAGCTTATTATAATCTGGAATACGTTGACTCCTATACCGCGTTATCTGAGCTCTCTGTCCCGGTTATAGTTGATGGCCATGTGGAAGCTTTAATCACCGTTCTGAATGAATACAAGGACGCCTTCAACCTGTGCGATCAAGCCCTCGTTGAGATGCTATCCAAACAGGTAGCATTGGTTGTGCAAAGACTCCATCAGTCTAGACTTTTCGATGGAATCAGGGTATATGGGAAGCATCTCTCGGAGGCTATAGACATCGATGATGTAGCTAATGTCGCAATAAACTACATGACCGATTTTATAGGCGCTGACTTTGCGTCATTTCATCTCATTGAAGGAGACCAGTTAAAGATCATTGAGGCTTTTCCATTCACACCCGATAAGGACTCCAGCCTTAACAGTAAGGGAATAACGAGAAAAGCCGCTCAGACTAGACGACCCGTTCTGATCCTTGATGTCAGAGACAACCCAGATTACCTTGATGGTGGAGTAAACACACTTTCGGAGCTCGCTGTTCCTGTGCTATCCAGTGGTAATCCTCTTGCGGTTCTCAATGTTGAGTCCGAGAAAACGCAGGGCTTTAATAAATCTGACCAAATTTTCCTCGAAACTTTAGCAGACGAAGTAGCACTAACCCTAAACAGGATAAAGTCCTATGATCTTCTGCAGAGGAGCGAGGAGTATTATCACAATCTTGTCGATAACGTGAATGAGGGCATCTGTGTAACCACAGTTGATTCTGTTATTACCTTTGTTAACAAGAAATTCGCTGAATATTTCAACTGTATAAGCGAGGAGATGATAGGAAGACCTATCTATGATTTAGTCGCAGACGACGAGGTAGAACGAATAAAAAAACTCAAGTCTAGACGAATGCAGGGATATATTAATACATACGAGACATTCCTGAAACGGCTCGATGGCACAGTTTTCCCTGTAATAGTACAAGCATCTCCCCTCTTTGACCACGATAAGAAATTCACGGGCGTCATAGCCGGTGTACTTGATATTTCAAATAGATATATCGCTGAACAGAGGTTGAAAGAATCTGAGGCACAATTCAGAAATCTGCTGGTTGAGTTACCTGACCCTGTTTTCATCACTGATAATAAAAAATACGTCTTCGCAAACAAAGCGGCAGCAGATTTACTTGAGATCGAAAATTCTAACGATCTAATTGGGAAAAACTTCCTAGACTTCTTTGCTCCCTCTGAAAGAGAAAGAATAGGCGAAAACGCTGAGAAAAGGCTCAAAGGAGAATCCATACCATCAAGATACGATACCCTGCTATACTCAAGGTCAGGTGAACAGATTCCCGTTGATATCAGAATAAGAGTCATCAACTACGAGGGACAAGACGCAATACTCAGCATTTTCAGAGATATGAGAGAACGAATAAGATACGAGAAACGCCTCAAAGCCCTATTTGATCACACCTATCAACTGGATAAAGTAGATTCTGTATCAGAGATATTCAGGATAACTCATCAGGCTATGCAGACTGCATTGTCTGGTGAAATATTTGATATCATCAAGGTTGAAGATGGCCAACTCATCGATGTAATATCGAGAACCTCTGAGAATTACTCCATGAACATTACCGATAAGGGAGTAACAACACGCGCAGCGAGAAGAAAACAAACCCAGATAGTAAACGATGTAACAAAAGACCCTGAATACGTTCAGCCCCTCGAAGGAGTGGATATTAAATCCGAGATAGTTGTACCCGTACTAGTTCACGGCGAGGCCTTCTGCCTGATAAACGTTGAGAGCATGGAGTTGAATTCATTTACACCACAGGATCAGGAGATACTGGAAACCTTTGCCATCAATGTTGGTAACGCCGTTGAGAAACTCCTGCGTTTTGAGGCACTTGAAGAACAAGTCCGTGAAAGAACAAAAGAGCTGAAGATATCCAATGAGCAGTTAATGGAACTGGATCAGATGAAAGACAGTTTCATATCCCAAGCAGCCCATGAGCTCCGAACACCGTTGACATCGATAAAGGGGTACTTGGAGATAATGGAGCCAAAGATCGGGGAGTGTCCTCCAGAGTTCAGTAACTATTACGATATTGTTCACAGAAACACCATGAGACTCAGCAGCCTCACCGATGACCTCTTAAATCAGCAGCGAATCGCTTCCGGTAGATTCTATGTACACAAAGAGGAATCAGATATCTATGAGATAATCGAGGCAGCCATCACCGACGTATCCCCTGTCTTGATGAACAAAGGTATCAACGTTGAGAGAAACTTCGAAGAGAATATTCCCCGCATAGTTGTTGATCCCATCCGGGTAACCCAGGTTATTGTAAACCTTCTGGATAACGCGGCCAAGTTCAGTCCAGACAAATCTACGATAACCTTGAAACTAGAAAAAATCGATGATCACATCAAGATATCTTGTAGAGACGAGGGTCTGGGAATACGACCAGAGGACTTGCCCAAACTCTTCAAGCCTTTTCCCGGCATCGAAAAACCAAACAGCTTCATAGGTACTGGTTTAGGTCTCAGCATCTGCAAAGGGATTGTTGAGCTGCATAATGGAACGATAATGGCTTCATCAGATGGAATCAATAAGGGCAGCTGCTTCTGCTTCACTCTGCCGTTGAGCTAAGCAGCCTATCAACCTCACTTAGTAACCGCTCGATGGTGAAGGGCTTCACAACGTAGCCATCTGCGCCGTAGTCCTCAGCATATTTCCTGTCTACTTCCCTGTTCAGAGCCGTCACCATCATCACTGGCGTCTTCTTTGTCTCGTTTTTAGACTTTAATAAGCGGCACACCTCCAAGCCGCTCAGTCCCGGCATTACGATGTCCATTATTATTAAATCGGGCTTCATCTTTGAGGCAAGAATAAGTCCCTCTTCCCCTGATGACGCCTTGATTACCTCGAAGCCGTTTGAAGTCAGTATCGTATGTATTAGAAGTTGAATATCGGATTCATCCTCGACTAGGAGAATTTGATTCATCTTTTTTCCTTCAATATCCCTTAATCTAACTCCTGACTGACCTTTTCCAGCAGGACTTTTCGCGTAAAGGGCTTGCTAATGTATGCGTCTGCCTTATCACGTCCATCCAGCATCATGTCGACTCCTGTTCCAAGGGCACTGAATATAATCACCGGTATGACCCTTGTCTTGGGGTTTCTCTTCAACGTTCGGCAAACATCGAGTCCATGCATCCCCGGCATTACTGCGTCAAGTATGATGAGATCTATTGCGTTATTCTGCACAAGGTCGAGCGCTGTCTCCCCGTCTGACGCAGTTAAAACATCGTATCCGGCACTTGTCAGCATTATACTGGTCATCTCAAGGATGTCGTTCTCGTCATCAACCACCAAGATGTTTGCCATGGAAACCAAATACTCCATAGCATGTTTTCATACTAAAAGTTTTCAATGAATATCTTCTCGCATTCGCATGGCTCGTTTTATTAACTATGATGGGCAATCTTGATCGATGGTTAATCGCCTAGCAAGATACGCTCAAATCGCCGCCATATTATCAAAATACGGCTTCGGAATCTTCCTACAACAATTATACCCAGACGATAAACGCCCAGACTTCCTGAAACCATCTAATATGGAGAGCCAGGACATTTACAGAAGAATCAGATTAGCCATCGAGGAGCTTGGCCCCACCTTCATCAAACTAGGCCAGATACTGAGCGTCAGACGAGACGTACTGCCTCCCCCATTAATCGACGAGCTACTAGTTTTAACAGATGATGTTAAACCAGTCCCCTACGAGAATGTCAAAGTAATAATAGAGGAAACCTGTGGAGACGTAGATCAATTCTGTATATTCGTAGACCCAGAGCCCTTCGCAGCTGCATCTCTAAGCCAGGTACATAGAGCAACCCTGACAGACGGCTCCGATGTAGTGTTCAAGGTTCAGAGACCCGATATACGTGAATTAATCGAGGTCGATCTGACGATTCTTGAGAACTTGGCGGAGAGAGCCGAGAAGACATTTCCATATCTCAGACCCTTCAACCCCGTTGGATTAATCGAGGAATTTAGTCAGCAGATGAGAAAAGAGCTAGACTTCATCAGAGACGGAAAGAACGCCGAGACCATCGCAGAAAACCTGAAGGATATCCCTGAAGTAAAGATCCCTAAGATCTATTGGGAGTACTCCAGTCCAAGACTGCTGGTTATGGAGTACGTCGAGGGTACTCGAATAGATAACATCCCGGTCCTCAAAGCAAAATTTGATACAAAGAATCTGGCTGAGATAGGATTCAAGGCATATATTCAACAGATATTCGTGAACGGTTTCTTCCACGGCGACCCACATCCAGGCAACCTGAGAGTGACTGAAGACGGGAAACTGGTGTTTCTCGACTTCGGCATGGTGGGCATACTGCGACCTGAGCGTCGCCTCGCATACACAAAGACCATGTACAGCATAGTATCGAACGACGTTGATCTGCTCATCGAGAGCTTCAATGATCTGGATATCACGATAGAATCCGATGAGATAGACCGATTCAAGGATGAGATGTATGCGATAATGCAGGAGACACAACGCTACCAGCTTGGAGAATATTCCTTCATAGACTCTATGAATGAACTGACATCCGTCTTCTACAGATACAGGGTCAGGATGCCCGGTAGCTTCATGCTCATGATCAAGGTGATAGCCATGATAGGCGACGTCGGCATACTATTGGACCCGGAGTTCAACTTCATGGAACGGATAAAACCATACCTCAGTCAGATGCTGGCCACATCTTTCCTCAACCTGGAATCATTGGAAGAAACCCGTAACACGCTTACGCGAGAGATACTTGGTTTTCCCAAAGCTCTCAGGAAGTTCTTGGAGAGGTTCAGTAGCGGAAAATCCAAGATGGAAGTAACCATCACTGAGCTCGACCAGATGCAAGGCACTGTCAAAGAGATTAGCCGAAAAATGTTCCTGGGCTTACTCTCCATGGGTCTCATCATCGGATTATCCATACTTATAGCCGCCAACCAGAGCATTACAGCTGACTGGATAGGACTCATCATCGCCTTAGCGGGCGTCGTACTCGTGGTTACCACACTAAAAGGCATCAGCGGGTCATCTGATATAGAATAATTGGTGGGCCTGAAGGGATTTGAACCCATGACCCCCTGGTTATGAGCCAGGTGCTCTAGGCCAAACTGAGCTACAGGCCCCCGTCCAGCCAAATAACAAGCAACCTAGATATAAAAACTACCCCCATGAATAACAAATATAAACAGGCTATGGGGTTAAAGAAGGTACGTGCTCCTGTGGTGTAGTCCGGCCAAGCATTCCAGCCTTTCGAGTTGGAGATCCCGGGTTCGAATCCCGGCGGGAGCACCAACACTATCAGACAACACAAATACACGAAAAGACCCCATAATTCCTTGATCCCTTTGAAGGCAGTTGATATAGCCAAGGAGCTAATAAAATTCGATACAAGCGGTCCACCTACACAGGAGCAGCCATGCGTCGAGTGGATTCAATCATATCTTGATGCACTAGGCTTCGAGACCACTCTACAGGCAGTCGAGCCGGGTAGGGCGAACATCGTCGCCAAGTATGGCGTGGGGAAGGAACCGGGTCTGGTTTTATCCGGTCACATAGATGTTGTGTTGGCTGGTGACCTTGATCTCTGGAAGGCTTCCAGCCCATTCAGTCCAGTGGTCAAGGATGGCAGGCTCTATGGACGAGGCGCATGTGACATGAAGGGACCTGATGCCTGTATGATTCAGGCAGCTGAGGATTTGATCGATGAAGACTTCAAGAAACAGTTGACTCTCGTCTTCACTGCGGGCGAGGACACGGGCGGCTGGTTCGTGGATAGAGTGATCTCAGATAAACTCGTTACTCACCGCGACGCGGTTTTTGGCGTCATAGGTGAACCCAGTTTAATGAAAATAATACCCGTTCACAAGGGCGGAGGGGGCGCTGAGGTATTAATCCACGGCAAAGCAGCCCACAGCAGCCGACCCGAACTGGGCATAAACGCCATCCAAAAGGCCGCTGATTTCCTCTACGAGCTGAGAAAACTACAGAAAGAGCTGGATAAGAATCCTCACAAGCTTCTGGGCCCATCGACGGTGGAGTGTACCATGATGAATGGAGGCTTCAAGGCTAACATACTTCCAGATCAAGCTCATCTGACACTGAACTTCAGGTTCATTCCGGGCCACGAGAACCCTGAGACATCCAAAAGATGGATAATAGATATCATAAACAGATTATCTGAGAATGATCCCGAGTTTAAAGCCGAGATCCTGAGCAGTAGGGCGAGTGTTCCACTTGATGTGCCATTGGATTCACAGGTTGTGACGCTATTAAAGGACATACTTGGGACTGATCCAGTTGGTGCTCCTTATTATACTGAGGCTGTAAGTTACACAAAGGCCGGGATTCCTACTGTGATCTGTGGTCCGGGAAGTATAGATCAAGCGCATACTCCTGATGAGTATATAAGTTTGGAGCAACTTGAGCAGGGTGTTGAGGTTTATAAGGAACTCATTAAACAAGTTTGCCTTTAATCTTATATTTTTCTGTATATTATAATGTGTATACGTGTGTAAACGTATTTGTTATTTTTATTTGTAATAGTTATTCTATAACCTTGAGAGTAACTACATCAATAAACAATAAATCAATGATAACTTATATAAATGAAATAGCTAACAAGAATATCAGGCGCACAAAATGAGTGACGTAAAATTCGACTTAAAACCAGTACAAAAAAAGCCATCTAGAAAATATAGAAAAGGCAGTAAATATGACCCAATCATCGATTCATTCATGAAAGGTGAACACGAGTTAGTAAAAGTGGAAGTACCAGACAAAGACGCTAACTATCTCAGAACACAGTTAAAGAAGAGGATTGATGCAAGGGACCTTCAAGACAAAATCGAGGTCTCAGTTGTAAATAACATCGCTTATCTAGAGAAAAAGTAGACAAAATAGTCTACATCTTCTCTATTTTTTAAAATTTTTTCAAACTAGAATAATCTAGATTTAGATCTCGACAGTTGGGCAGGTTAGTTTTCCAACTAATTCATCGGCTTCATCCGGGTTCAGCCTGATGGTGTACAGGTATTTCCCGGTCCTTAGCTTGAGCTTGGTATCATCCTTGTTCTTCTTTACCCTGCACTCATCTGCCTTCTCTGATAGTTCGATGAATTTTTCTTTGTCATGTATCTCGCTTGGCATTGTTTTTCACGTGTCCACATAGAAAAGGATAGTTGGTTTTAATGGTTTCGCTTATTACCCCACAATGTATGCTCCGTGGGTTAAAATCAGTTGAAAAAGGGATAAAGATTAGACCGTGAACTCGTCTCCCATATTGGGAGCAACAGCGTTAAGGTCAAGCTCATCCCGAACCCACTCGGCGAGGAAATCACAAGACTCCTCCTCACCGTGAACCACATAGACATCTGGCTTTCCCTTGAGTCCTTTGAGGAACTGCTGTAGAGGAGTTTTTCCGCTGTGGCTGCTGAAATCAAAGTGTTTGACCTTGGCTGTCACCTTTGTGTCCCTGTCTTTTATGGGGAACATTCCTGTTTCGAGCAGTCTGGCTCCGTTTGTGCCGGGTACCTGGAAGCTCACCAAGAATATGCTGTTCTGGGGGTTTGTTGCCAGTTTTTCCATGTAGAACATGGCTGTTCCACCCTGCAGCATTCCACTTGGAGCTATCACGACATCGGCTTTTCTCACTGCTTGTCGCCTGTCTCGCCATCCACGGATCATGTGAACATCCCTTATCGCGTTAGCGTAAGTCTTCGGGGTCTTCACAGACTCAGGGTAATCGAGCATTATCTCATTTACAGCCCGAGCCATCCCATCGAGAAGCATGTAGCCTTCAAACTTGTGGGCGTGGAGTATGCTCAGCATCTCGTGGCTTCTCCCTACCGCGAACGCTGGGATAAGCACCTTTCCCCCTTGGTTGATGGTGGATTTTATTTCCTTCACGAAGTCTACTTCAAGCTGTTTTCTCTCTGGATGCTCGTGCAGTGCGTATGTTGACTCGATGATAACTGCGTCATATTTCTTTCTCGGCACCCTAGCTGCGTTACAGATCCTTGTTGATACGGTGTTGAAGTCGCTTGTGTAAAGTATCTTCTTACCGTTGACATCCATCTCCACCATAGCGCTTCCGGGTATGTGTCCCGCGTCGATTAGCTGGAAATTTATATCCTTGAGCTTTACCTCTTGACCATAGTTTAGGTCGTTTCGCTGCTGCTGCATCTTTTCAAGTTCGAGGTACTCGAAGGGCAGATAGTAGCTGTTGAGCTTGATCATGTCCTTTATGAGTATCTTTATGAGTTCACTTGTTGTGCGTGTAGCGAAGTAGGGTTTTTTCTCGCTCAGATAGAAGAGGGGAACCCCCCCGCTGTGATCCAGATGAGCGTGCCCAATGACAATTCCGTCAATGTCTTTAGCTCTTATATGTCCGGGAAACTCCGGCGGAGTCCCCGGCTTTACTCCATATTCTAGGAGTAGATTACCTTCATTGCTGTTCACGAGGATGGCATTACCACCTACCTGATGGGTGCCTCCCATGAAACTTAGTTTAACCATTGTATTCTTTAACCTAGTCGAAAAACCATGTATGCCCCTGCGTGGGGCGGTCTTTCAGTCCTTTCCCTGATGAACAACTCTCGCTGATTCCCCTAGGGGGACAGGCAGTATTGTATACTTCTCTTTATTATATGTTACCTATAGATAACCAAAACACTGTGTTTGTTGCACGTTTGCTTAGTTTCTACAGAGTTTCCAGTAACTTTATGAGCAGTTGGGTAGACTCTTCATCTCCCAATTCCTCGCTGCATATAATTGTGAACTTGTCTTCCAGTCTTTCTATGAGTTCCCTATCCAGTGGTTTATCACCGTAGACGATTACAGTATGCTTCAGCGGATATTTCTCCAGATACTCTAGAATATTTCCCACCGCATACTGTATAGTCTCATGGTCGAGGGGTTCAGCCATCTGATACTGACTCGTGGGATAAGTCTCTGAAAGATACTCCGGTATTAACCCGTATGGCGCCGCGATGAAGCAGTAATGTATCCTATCATTGAATCTATCTGTCTGTTTCTTGAGTTTCTTAAAATCTGGGCTCTGGTTGAAGGGTTTTCTTGATGGCTCTGTGAGCAAGACATGTATATCTCTATTTTCTGGTCTACTGTAGTTCTGGAGCAGCCTGTTTTGATATCTTATTACCTCGGGCTTCGCGAGACTATTGTAATCATAATAGAATACGCCCTTCCCCTTGAACCCAGATGAGCCTTCCTCCAAATATTTACTGTACTTGGACAGACTCTTGAGGGCCGACGCCATCTCAGCGTGTCCCTTCGCCCTAGTCTCAACCAGATCCCACAGGCTTCCCTCAAATATTGCTTGCTTAACAGTCTTCATCTCAGTCATAGTCACGTGCAGGTTATGCTCAGCTATGAGCTGCTGTCTCACGTCATGAGGTAGGCTTCTGAGATCTTCTGGGCTTCTGCTTCTGCATACTGGGCAGCTGCATGGCAAATACTGCATGTCTTTGAAGATTAATGTACCATTGATTGTTAGATAGCGTTCATCTTTTGCGAATAAAGCGTAGGCAGCAGAGTCGAATAGGTCGTATCCCATGGCTACGCTCATGGCGAATATGTTTGGGTGTCCTGCCCCGAAGAGGTGTATTGGGCGCTCAACAGGTGCGTTGAGTTTGGCAGTCATAGCCATATCAACCAGCACCGGGTACATGTATCGTTCCATCACTTCTGTCGGGCTGCCCAGCGCGTGGATATCAAATGGCATCTCACCTATCCTCTTTGCTGATTTGGCCACAAGATCCAGGTGTTTTCCTCCCTGTATTGGCCCAACCCATAGGTTGGGTGAGTCTTTGATGAGTGGTATAGCTTCTTCAGCTCGCCTCAGGGTCTCATCCACAGTGTACTCCACTATCTCTCTTGGCACATCCCACCCTGTGGGTATGTCCAGTATGACGCTGATATCGCTACCTATCTGTTTCTGCCACTCAATTATCTCGGGCTGGGTTACCTCAACCTCACCGTAGACGAGTATCTGGTATGCACCACTATCTGTCATCACTACTCCATCATAGTCTAGGAGGTTATGCACCTCAAGGTTAGGGACCTTCTGGAAGTGGTTTCTGATGATGTAGCTGTTCGTGATGAGTATATCGCAGCCGAATTCACGTTTGAGCCTTTTTGGGGGTATGGTCCCGATAAGCGGGTTTACCACAGGCATGAATGCTGGTGTCTCAAGTGTCTTGCCTTTTACTGTGATTCTTCCTATCCTGCCTAGGAGGTCTCTGTCCCTCAGCTCAAACGACATAGGGCATCAAATACAATAGCCAGTATATAATTTGGTCTAAAAAAGTAGTTTAGTTGTGAACTATTTTCACGTTGATGGCCTTTGGGCCTTTGTTGGTTTTTTCGATCTCGAACTCTACTGTGTCTCCTCTATCGAGATCATAACAATTACGAACATCTCGACTGTGACAGAAAACATCTTGTTTGCTGTTTTCTGTTTTTATGAATCCATATCCGTGGTCGTATAACCATGTCTTTACTGTGCCTATCAGTGTATATCACCTCTCCTAATTTTGAATATTTTGAATGTTTTTACTTATTTACTATAATAAGTACGGGTATAACGCGGATAGTGTTTTATAAATCTTGAGTTTTTACAAAAATATTGAAAAAACATACAAAACATATCCGAAATAACTTGAAGTTA